>JAGPFT010000387.1 GCA_018056405.1 Anaerolineae bacterium | reverse complement strand
TTGCCGAGCAGCAGCAACGTCACACGCAATTGCTTGAAGACCTCATCGGCCGGATTCACGCCATTGACCCGCTTCTCAGCGTTGAGACCTATAGCGGCGCGGTCTACACGCCGCCTGACATGCGGCGACTCACTGCTGACTGGAGGCCAGCCGCAGAGCCTGCCTAATGACGAAGGTACTTGACGTTGAGAAGCAAATCGCTGACCTAATGGCTTAACTACCGCCAGTGCTAGAACCCTGCTAACATAGACTTAGCAACTGCAAGCGAAGGACACACTTATGAGCGCCCTCATCCCGGTCGAGCAGAAATCGGTACTCTTTTACGATGATGCAATTATTGCCATCGCAGTCGACACGCCCGACGCTGGCCGGAAGATCTACGTGCCCATTCGCCCCATCTGCGACCTGCTGGGTATTGCCTGGAGCCCCCAGCGCCTGCGTATTCTGCGCGACCCTGTCCTGCAACGAATGATCCAAGGTGTGATCGTTACGATCACACCTTCGTCAACCCAAAGGGCAGGGGGTCCCCAGGAAATGCTCTGCCTGCCGCTTGACTACCTCAACGGTTGGCTCTTCGGCATTAGCGCCGACCGCGTCCGGCCAGAGCTGCGCGAGCGCATTGTCCGCTACCAAGAGCATTGCTACCGCGTCCTGGCCGAAGCCTTCCAAGAGGGTCGCCTGACTGTGGAAGACACCGACATCCTGGCCGGTGTCTCTCCCGAAACCGCCCAAGCGGTACACCTGGCCCAGGCTATCCTTGCCTTAGCCCGCAACCAGGCCCTGATGGAGCAGCGCGCCAGCACGCGCTTCCAGCAGCTGGAAACCCGTCTAGAAACCATTGAGGATAGTCTAAATCAGCCAGGGCGCACCGTCAGCCAGGACCAGGCCAGCCAAATCAGCCAGGCGGTTAAGGCCGTTGCCCTGGCCCTGGGCAAGGCCAGCGGCCGTAATGAGTTCGGCGGTGTCTACGGAGAGTTCTACCGCAAGTTCGGCATCACCAGCTACAAGTTGCTACCAGTGCGCCGCTTCGAGGAGGCCATGCGCTTCTTGACCGACTGGCATGGCGAAGTGACGGGACAGGGGGAACTGCCGTTCTAAATGAAGAACGCACCGTCATTTTCTATGATGACGAGTTGACGGCCGTGCTGGTTCGAGTTGGTGATGAGGAGCAGGTTTTCGTACCTATCTGGCCGCTGTACGATTAGCTGGGCGTGGATTGGTCGGCCCAGTTTCGTCGTCTGTCGCGCGACCCAGTAGCGATACGATTTTTAGCGGAGTGGCACGAGAATGTAATCGGGGGCCGCTGCCGTTCTAAGTGTGTCGGGCGAGGAAGGCCGCGTGTTACGGGTAGCTTCGCCGCGCCGGCTCTGGCGCGTGTTGCCGAAGCATCTATGTCAGCAGTGCTCGCGCATGTCGGCGTGGCGCTCGCCTTTCTCCGCGCACACAAGCCAAGCCGTGCGGCAGGCATTGACCAAGTGGCGCCACAGAAGGGTTACATTCGGATTGCATCACCTCTCCATTAAATCTCCACAGGTCGTGATTACCATACACAGCATACAAATAAATGTGGGCGCGAGCGCACATTGAAGGAGAAACGAAATGAAACAGGCTAGACTAATCGTCGTGTTGCTGGTGCTAGTGATGGCCCTTGCTATTACCGCTGTGATGGCATTCGCCCAAGGCGCACCGATGCCCCACGTCCCAGGCTTTGGCCCGGGCATGATGGGGGGCGGCATGATGGGACGTGGCCAGATGGGTTCTGGCATGATGGGGCAAGGCGGCCATATGGGCCCGGGCATGATGAGCGGCATGATGGGCAACTTAAACCTGATCGATATCGTCGCCGAGCAGGTTAGCATAACGGCTGATGAAGTGCGCGATGAGCTGGCGACGGGGATCTCTATCGCGGAACTGGCGGCGAAGTACGATGTTGACGTACAGGTAATCGTTGATGCCGCTTTAGCGCAGCACCGGGTCGCGCTCGACGCAGCCGTGGAGTCCGGCACCGTGACCCCGGAACAGGCCGCGACGATGCAGACCATGATGGCCTCGATGCTGGCGGCGCGCATCTCGCAGCCGTGGAGCGCAGAACATGGCGGGATGAATGGCCCGTGCCCCGGTATGGACGCGCAAGGCAACGTTCCGAATGCCTAATCGCTGAGTTAAAGGCTGTAGAGCCGGTTGCAGCAGGGCGGGCGCTGACCATGACGGTTTTCGCCCGCCCTGCTGCTTTTATATGTGCGGTGTGGAAGCGAACTGCAGCTGGGGCATAATACACCGATGACCACTGTCCTGATCGTCGACGATGAGCCTGAGATTCTCCGCGTAGCCCGTGGTTATCTGGAGCAGGGCGGATATACAGTGCTGGGGGCCCGGGATGGAACGGCCGCGCTAGAGATCGTTCGCCGCGAACATCCCGACCTCATTGTCCTAGACCTCAATTTGCCGACACCGCCTGGCGCACCGCCTCTCGATGGGATCGACGTAGCTCGCCAAGTGCGACAAATGGCGGGTGCGGTGGCGCAGACCCCGATCATCATGCTTACCGCCCGCGTCGATGAAACCGACCGCATCGTTGGCCTTGAGGTCGGGGCTGACGACTATGTGCCCAAACCCTTCAGCCCGCGCGAGCTTGTTGCCCGCGTGCGCGCCGTCTTACGCCGTTCGGCCCGCCCCGCGGCCACTGCGGAGCAGATAGCCGCCGGGCCGCTGGTCATTGATGTTACCGGACATGCCGTCAAAATTGATGACCAGGTCGTCGATCTGACGCCGACCGAGTTCGCCCTGCTCCAGGCGATGGCCGCCGAGCCCGGCCGCGCCTGGACCCGATCGCAGTTAATTGATCTCCTGGGCCCTGACTACGAGGGGCTAGACCGGACTGTCGATAGCCACATCAAGAATCTGCGGGCCAAGATTGAACCTAACCCTAACCAGCCACGCTTCGTGCTGACAGTGTTCGGTGTTGGATACAAATTCAATGATACTTTCTAGCGGGACACGAATCGGTTTATTCGGCCGCCTCATGTTGGCCTTCCTGGTGGTGATCGTGGCCGGTGGCCTGCTGGCGACGTGGCTGGCACGCCGGACCGTAGCTTCCCAGTTTGCTCTCTACACCACGACCGGAGGCCAGCGCCTCGCCCAAGGGCTAGTCCCCGATCTAGCTGCTTACTATGTTGAGCGCGGCAGTTGGGAAGGCGTAACCGAGGTGCTTTCAGGCAGCGGTGGACACGGGATGATGGGCAACGTGGGGATGGGAATAGGTGGCCCGATGTGGTCGATGATGGGCTACCGCGTGTTGGTTATCGACACCAGTGGGCGCGTGGTGGCCGACACGGGTAGCGATATGGCGGGTACGCAGGTGGACACCAGTGTCCTGCAGGGGAATGGCACGTTCATTACTGACGGAGAGGAAGGGATCGGTGCCGTGCTGGTGACAGCGGATGTGCAGGCCGAGGAGCAGGGAGAGCACTTTCTAGGCGTGATGAACCGGGCCATTCTGTCTTCTGTCTTCCTGGCTAGCGCCTTGGCCTTGCTGTTCGGTGGTCTGATCGTCTGGCGCGTCGTCCGGCCGCTGAAAAGCCTCACTATGGCCGCGAGTGCTGTGGCCGCGGGCGACCTCAGCCAGCGTGTCAGCGTTCCCCCAGGGGATGAAATCAGTGACCTGGCCGATGCCTTCAACCGCATGGCCGTGCAACTGGACCGCGCCGAGGCCCTGCGGCAGCAGTTGACGGCTGACATCGCCCACGAGTTGCGAACACCTATTTCCGTTATCCAGGGGAATATCGAAGCGCTGCAGGAC
>JAGPFT010000386.1 GCA_018056405.1 Anaerolineae bacterium | reverse complement strand
GGGGGGATTGAGGGGGGAGGCGTTCAGCCAGCATTCCAGAGCTTCCCCTAGCAACAGGTTGTTCGTGCCCCCCCGCCGGTTGTCAAAACGCGCCGCGCGGGGTAAGAATCAGCCGCTCGCCCGCGTTGAGATGCGGGCGTCTTGTCAGGATGGGTGTGTGGAGTTCGTGCTGGAAACGTTGCTGGTGTTGGCGGCGGGCCTCTATCTGGTCGCCGTCGTGTTGCTCACGGTGTTCGTGGGCAGCTTCGGTGTGCTGATCGCGCTCTATCTGCGGGCGCGCTGGCAAGATTCACGCCGCTCACGTGCGGGGGTAGGGGCGTACTGCACACCCATACGAGGGCGCTGCTCTGCCGCGCCCCTACAGGGTGCGCGCGACGAGGGTTGGCCCCCCGACGCCTTTCCTCCGGTGACGATCCAGCTCCCGATCTACAACGAGGCGCACGTCGTCGAGCGGCTGATCGCCGCCTGCGCCCGCCTGGATTACCCGCGCGACCGGCTGCACATCCAGGTCATAGACGACTCCACCGACGAGACGACGCGCCTGCTGCGCCAGGCCATCAGCGTCTGGGAGGGGCAGGGCGCGCCGCCTATAATTCTGCTGCGCCGCCCGTCTCGCAGCGGTTACAAGGCCGGGGCGCTGGCTTACGGCCTGGAGCGGGTCACGACGCCGTTCGTCGCCATCTTCGACGCCGATTTCGTGCCCCCGCCGGACTTGCTGCGGCGGGCGATGCCACCCTTTGCGGCGGACGCGCGGCTGGCCCTGGTGCAGACACGCTGGAGCCATCTCAACGCCGGGGACAACCTCCTCACGCGCGCCCAGGCGTTGAACACGGACGGCCATTTTATCATCGAGCAGATCGCGCGCAGCCGGGGCGGGCTGCCCATGTCCATGAACGGGTCGGGCGGGGTGTGGCGCGTGGCCGCGCTGCGCGACGCAGGCGGTTGGTCTGCCGCCACGCTGACCGAAGACCTCGACCTGTCGTACCGGGCACTGCTGCGCGGCTGGCGCTTTGCCTACCTGCCGGGTGTGGCCGCGCCGGGCGAGCTACCCCCCCAGGTGCAGGCGTACAAGCTGCAGCAGCGGCGCTGGGCAACCGGCATGACGCAGAACTTGCTGCGGCACGCGATCCCGCTGCTGCGCGCGGAGCGTTACGCGCCCTGGCAGCGGGTCATGGGGCTGATGCACCTGGGCCAGTACGCCGTGCAGCCGTTGATCCTGCTGGCCTTCCTGCTGACGCCGCCGCTGATCGCCGGCGGGATGTTTGCCCGCCTGCCGAACCTGGGGCCGTTTGGCGCGGTGGGCCTCATCCCGCCGCTGATGATGATCCTGGCCCAGCACGCCCTCTACCCGGACTGGCCGCGCCGCCTGCTGTTCATGCCCGTACAGGGGGCGATCGGCGTGGCGGTCGTGCTCAACAACACCGCCGGCGTGCTAGCGGCGCTGACCGGCCCGCCGGCATCGCGCGAGTTCAAGCGCACGCCCAAGTTCAGCGCGACGGGTGCGGACTGGGCGCGCAGTCGCTACGCGCTGCCCGCCGACCGCATCACCCTGGGCGAGCTGGCCCTGGCCGCTTACGCGCTGGTTGGGCTGGGGATCGCGCTGGCCCGGCTGCCCGCCCTGGCCCCCTACTTCGCCACCTATGCGTTCTCGTTCGCTGCCTTCGCCCTGTGGAATCTCGCCCAGGCGCGGCGCGCGCGGCGGGCACCGGATCGGGCGCGGGAGAAGACCGTCAGGAAACCCCTTGAGGCTGGCACGTTTACAGGGCAATTGCACCAAAACCTGCCAGGAGCACTTTGGCGGGGAGCAGCGCGACGACGACAGACTTCCGAAGTCTGCGAGACTTCGGAAGTCTCAGGCGAAACGCCCGTTTGATGCGATTTCCCTGGGCACGTTTACCTCACCCCTGCGTCACAAAGCGGTATACTTGCAGCCTACTGGCAAATCGCCGGGCGCAGTGGAGCAGTGCTCGTCCGGGTACGGGCCAGCATACTGAAAGGATGATTGCATGTACCTCGACCAGGAAATCGCCGAGCAACCCGTCGTGCTGCAGCGCCTGCTGAGCGAAGAGAGCGCCACCGCCCGGCAGATCGCCGCTGCCATCCGCGAGTTTGACCCGGCCTTCGCCTGCATCGCCGCGCGCGGCACATCCGACAACGCGGCCCGCTACGCCCAGTATCTTTTCGGGGCGCAGGCGCGGCTGCCCGTCGCCCTGGCCACGCCGTCACTGCACACGCTTTACCAGGCCCCGCCCAACCTGGCCCGCGCCCTGGTGATCGGCATTTCGCAGTCGGGGCGCGGCGAAGACATCCGCCAGGTGCTCGCCGATGCCCGCGAGCAGGGCGCGCTGACCGTCGGCATCACCAACGACGCGCAGTCGCCCATCGCGCAGACAGCGGCCTACCACCTGCCGCTGCTGGCCGGGCCGGAACTGAGCGTCGCCGCGACCAAGACCTACACGGCGCAGCTCACCGCCATCGCCATGCTGCTGACGGCGCTGGTGGATGATGACACGCTGCGCGCGGCGTTGGCCCGCCTGCCCGGTTACGTGGCGCAGACGCTCACCGAGCACATCGCCTCGCCACTGGCGGGGCCGCTGTGGGTCGAGCGCTACCGCTACATGGATGCCTTTGCCACCATCGGACGCGGCTACAACTACGCCACCGCCTTCGAGATCAACCTGAAGATCAAAGAGTTGTGCTACATCGCCGGCGATGCCTACAGCGAGGCAGACTTTCGGCACGGCCCCATCGCCGTTATTGATCGCGGTTTCCCGGTGATCGTCATTGCGCCGGCGGGCAAGGCGCTGCCCGCACTGCTCGATCTGCTCGATCAACTGCACGAGAAGGGGGCGGAGTTGCTGGTCATCTCCAACGAGGAGGCGGCCTTCGCCCACGCTCAGCACGCCATGCGCCTGCCCGCCGACATGCCCGAATGGCTGACGCCCATTCCGGCGGTGGTGCACGGGCAGGTCTTCGCCATGCGCCTGGCGCTGGTCAAGGGGCACGAGGTAGACCGTCCGCGCGGCCTGACCAAAGTGACGGTGACGCGCTAGGGGGCGGTGATCAGGGATCAGTGGGCGCGTGTGGGTGAAGTCCGGAGTCGTGAGTCTTGAGAGACCATTTGAGAAGTTGTTTCCCCCCACCCCCAACCCCTCCCCCACAAGGGGGGAGGGGCTTAGCGGGCGCGCTTTTCTCCCTTCCTCCCTCGTGGGGGAAGGGCCGGGGATGGGGGGGCAAATGCAGATGCGGGACTTCTCAGACGGCCTCTGAGTCATGAGCTGGAGCATAACACCCGACTCCTGACTCAAGACTCACTACCACCAACTGATCACTGAAAACCGATCACTGATCACTGGCAACCAACAACCCAATAACCACCCGTCTCGGAGAAACGCCGCCATGACTCAGGCACTCACACTCATCGCCCGGCGCTTCATCCCGCCGCTCGATCCCGCTTTTCGCCCGGCGGCCCTGGCAAACCGCGCCTTTCAAGCGGAAGTCGGCGCGTTGGGGGGCGGGGTGCCGCTGGTGCCTGGTGCACGTTGGCGGAAGTCCACCGGTGGCTGTTCGATGGTTTACCCCCCCCTAAATCCCTCCCCGCCAGCAGCTCTACATTACCCGTTCCCAGCTTAAGACGGAAGAGCAGCCATGCCGAGTTCTCCACGTCTTAGATTTCGCCGCCGCGCGCTCGGCGCGCTGATCATGGCGCTGCTGGTGATCCCCGTCTGGACTGCGCTGGCGAGCGGCCCGGCCCCGGAAGCCGCGCGCGTCGAACCGTCCCGCTTCGGTGTTGTGGAGGCG
>JAGPFT010000385.1 GCA_018056405.1 Anaerolineae bacterium | reverse complement strand
ACGGGCAGCCCAGTCTGTGCCATCATCCTCCATGCGCCAGTGCCCGGCCAGGCTTGGCCGACCCACTGCCGAGCGATGTCCAACCAGCACGTGCCATAGCTAGAACGTGCGCGCAGCCAGGATCGCGCTAGAGTCGAGTCAGGTGCGGCCTGGAGCTTGCTGAGAAGTTCGCCGCAAAGTGCATTTTTTACACAGATTTGACGAGGCTTATTGGTAGAGTAGGGGGCGGCTCATCTAAAATAGGGTGAGGACGCAGCGCGTTGCGGCCATTGGGTAATTGAGAGGATGCACCGACTCTATCCAATGTGTTCTCTGTGCCACGCTGCACCGCACCGTCAGGGACGGGGCTAGGAGAGACTATGACCATGTCGAACAAGATGGAGCGTTTCACGCAGCGCGCTCGCCGCGTCCTGAGCCTGGCTCAGGAAGAAGCCGAGCGCATGCAGCACAGCCACATCGGCACCGAGCACCTGCTCCTGGGCTTGATGCGCGAAGAAGGTGGCGTGGCCGGCAAGGTTCTGCGTGAGATGGGACTGCAACCTGACCAGGTAGAGCAGATTATCGAGCGTCTGACGCTCGCCGACCGGCGACCTGGCGTCACGCGCATGGACCTGGCACCGGCGACCAAAAAGGTGCTGGAACTGGCCGTTGATGAGGCCCGGCGCATGGGCCACCATTACATCGGCACAGAGCACCTGCTGTTGGGGCTGGCTCGCACCAACGACGGCGTGGCCGTAGAGGTGCTGCGCGAACTGAAGATCAATCCCGACGAGATCCGCCGCAACACCCGCCGCGTGCTGCAGGAGAATCCCTTGCAGACGGCGCGCCGTGCGGCAGACCCCGCGCCAGATCGCACGCCGCGCGCCAGCGCCAAGACGCCGATGGTGGATCAGCTTGCCACCGATCTGACAGCCCTGGCCGAACAGGGCAAGCTCGACCCGGTGATTGGCCGGCAACGGGAGATCGAGCGCGTCATCCAGATTCTCAGCCGCCGCCAGAAGAACAACCCGGCCCTGATCGGCGAGCCGGGCGTGGGCAAGACGGCCATTGTCGAGGGGCTGGCCCAGCGCATCGTAGACCGCGACGCTCCCGCGCCCCTGTTGGGCAAGCGCGTGTTGCAGCTTGATGTCGGGTCGCTGGTGGCCGGGACGATGTATCGCGGCCAGTTCGAGGAACGCCTCAAGCGCGTCATCGAAGAACTCAAGCAGTCCGACAGCATCCTGTTCATTGACGAGGTGCACATGCTCGTCGGCGCTGGGTCGGCGGGCAGCAGCGTGGACGCCGCCAACATCCTCAAGCCGGCGCTGGCGCGTGGCGAGTTGCAGTGCATCGGCGCGACCACGCTCGACGAGTACCGCCGTCACATTGAGAGCGATGCCGCCCTGGAGCGCCGCTTCCAGAAGGTGATGGTCGAGGAACCGACCATCGAGGAGACGATTGAGATTCTGCACGGCATCCGCAAGCCGTATGAGGAGCATCACAACCTCGACATCACCGACGAGGCGATCTTCGCCGCCGCCAACCTGTCGGCGCGCTACGTGCCCGACCGCTTCCTGCCCGACAAGGCCATTGACCTGATTGACGAAGGTTCCAGCCGCGTGCGCATGTACAAGTCGCCCGAATCGTCGCGCGTCAAACGCCTGGAAAGCGACCTGCGCATCGCCCACGAAGACCTGGAGATCATGGAAGACGAGCTTTCGGAAGAGGAGCGCCTCAGTATCCAGGAACGCATTGCCGAGATGGAAGCCGAAATGGAGGACTACCGCGCCCACTGGGACCCGGTCACGCAGCGCGCCCGCCTGACGGCGGACGACGTGGCCGAAGTGGTCGGCATGTGGACGGGCATCCCCGTCACGACCATCGCCCAGGAAGAGTCCGAGCGCCTGCTGCACATGGAAGAAGAACTGCACAAGCGCATCGTCGGCCAGAATGAAGCTATCGAAGCGATCAGCAAGGCCGTGCGCCGTGCGCGCGCCGGCCTGAAAGACCCACGCCGCCCCATCGGGTCGTTCATCTTTCTGGGGCCGACCGGCGTGGGCAAAACCGAGCTGACCAAGGCCCTGGCCGAGTTCCTGTTCGGCAGCGAAGACGCCCTCATCCAGCTTGATATGAGCGAGTTCATGGAGCGCCACAACGTCGCCCGCCTGACGGGCGCGCCGCCCGGCTATGTCGGTTATGAAGATGCCGGGCAACTCACCGAAGCTCTGCGCCGCCGCCCGTACAGCATCGTCGTCTTCGACGAGATCGAAAAGGCGCACCCCGAAACGTTCAACATGCTGCTCCAGATCATGGAGGAGGGGCATCTTTCGGACGCGCGCGGACGCCGGGTGGACTTCCGCAACGCCATGATCATCATGACCAGCAACATCGGCGCCGACCTGATCAAGCGCGGCACGTCGCTTGGCTTCGGCCTGCCGACCGGGGCGGACGAGCCGCCGGTGCGGGATTATGAGGAAATGCGCAAGACGCTCATGGACAGCCTGCGCCACGCCTTCCGCCCGGAGTTCCTCAACCGTGTGGACGCGACCATCGTTTTCCGCGCCCTGAGCAAGGACGAGATCGCGCAGATCGTGGACCTGGAGATCAAGAAGGTCAACGAGCGGCTGGCCGAGCGTGCCATGTCGGTCACGCTGAGCGGGGCCGCGCGCGCGCATCTGGCCGAGCAGGGCTTCGACCCTGACTACGGGGCGCGCCCACTGCGCCGCCTGATCACCAGTCTGGTGGAGGATCGCCTGTCGGATGCCATCCTGGCCGGCGATGTCAAGTTGGGCAGCAGTGTGCTTGTGGATTACGACGCCGAGAAGGGTGAGCTAACCTTCGGTGAGGCCCAGCCCGAAGCCCCCCTGAGCGAGCCTGCCTGAGAGGCCATGCGGAAACCTCACCCCCGGCCCCCTCTCCGTAAATGGAGAGGGGGAGTCGCTGTGCGGTTAAGTCCCCTCTCCGCCTGTGGGGAGAGGATTGAGGGGTGAGGTAAATCGTAGCGCAGATCTTTCCATACGGTCTCTGAGCGGGGTGAGCCACGCTCACCCTGGCAGCGTAAGACCACGAGAGCGGTCTCTTATACAACAGGGGCCGCTTTTGTTGCCTGGCAGGCGCGGAAAGCATGGCCCTAAAACGGCTATGCTATAATGCATGAAAGTCGGGGGCGTAGGCGATCCGTAGTGTCGGGTAGCCACAGAGCGGCAGGGGCATGTCTCATCTGATCTTGATCGTTGACGATGACGCCGAGTTGCGCACGCTGTACCGCTTGATCCTGGAGCGCGAAGGCTACGCCGTAGATGAGGCTGCTAACGGGGCCGACGCGCTCAAATACCTGAGTAACCACGTCCCTGATCTGATCGTCATGGATATGCTCATGCCCATGCTTGGCGGCGAGCCGGTCATGCGGCGCATCCAGCAGATTCCGGCCCTGCGCGACGTGCGCATCATCGTGCTCACCGCCTACCCACGCTTCCGCGACACGGTGCGCTACCTGGACGCCGACCAGTTCCTGGTCAAGCCGATCACGCCCAGGCAGATTGTCGAGGCCGTGCGCGACGTTCTCAGCGAAGAGCCGCGCTCGGAGGAGTGAAGGGTGCAACATTGGCCAGACGGGGCGTATGCAATGCGCCCCTATGGGCCTCACCCCCTAAATCCGCTCTCCAGCCGAGCTAGAGCGTGTTATGAACTTCACGCGCTCGGCGCAGCGGGAAGCGCGCAACGCCCTGTGTGGCGCATTGACCCCACCCTGTGGCCCCTCCCCGCCAGCGGGGAGAGGCAAATCGCTCCCCTTTCCCTGCTTGCGGGGAAAGGGGCTGGGGGATAGG
>JAGPFT010000384.1 GCA_018056405.1 Anaerolineae bacterium | reverse complement strand
GGGTGCATTCGCTTTTTGGGGCAGTGATCTTGAGCCGCTGAGATGACGAGGACGCGGAGGGGAAAGTCGGAAAAGCTCTGAGGCTTTCTCTGCGACCACTGCGCGCTCTGTGATGGACCGGTTGAGAAGCCCGCTGCGCGGGTGTACCTCACCCCTCAATCCCCTCTCCACACACGGCGAGGGGACTGAGCCAGATACTTACTCCCCCTCTCCATATATGGAGAGGGGGCCGGGGGGTGAGGTCTGCAACCGATCTCTGCACCTGCCCCCAAATCCGAATGCACCCCCGGATTCTTATCGCCGCTACGCCTGCCTTGTGCTAGACTTCTGGCATGATCACCCGAAGCAGAGTGTGGATTCTCCTGGGGCTGCTGGCCGCTGCGCTGACGCTCGCCGCCTGCGGCGACACGGCTGAGCCTGTCCCCGTGTACGTCACGCCAACACCTGCCGGGCCAACCAGCACGGCCACGCCGCCGGCTGTCACGCCGACCGTTGCGCCGACGGCCACGCCGACTCCCGCTCCCGCTGCCCTGGCCAGCACCAGCACGCCAACTCTCCCGCCCACTCAGCCCCCTGGCGTGAAGTTTGGGCCTATCGTAGGAACAGCAACGCCTGCGCCGCCCACTGTGACCAGCCTCCCCCCTACCCCAGCCCCCAGCGGGCCGTTCGGCCCCATCGTCGGGCCGGAACACACGCTCGTCCCCACCGAGACGCGGATTGCCCCCACCCAGCCCACGCTCGCCGTCCCGACATCGGTGGCCGCCTTGCCGCCGGGCGAGTTTCTGCGCCGCGACCTGCTCGGCGTGCAGATTCACCCGCATATTGACAGCCGCGAGTTCGACCAGGTGATGGCCTCCGCTCGCGCGCTGGGCGTATCCTGGGTCAAGTACCAGTTCAACTGGTCGGCGCTGGAGTCCGCTCCAGGCCAGCTCACTGAGTTGTTCTTCATGCTGCGCCACTATGTACAGGAGTCGCACAACCAGGGCTTTGAGGTGCTGATCAGCGTAGCCAAAGCGCCTGACTGGGCGCGCACGCCAGACGCCGACGGCGTGCTACGCGAGGCCGGCCCATCCAACGACCCGCAAGCGCTCGCCAGCTTCCTGAGCAAGGCGCTGGAGGCCATTGGCCGCGACGCCTCCGGCGCGCCCTTCGTCAGCGCCGTCGAAGTGTGGAACGAGCCGAATCTCCAGCGCGAATGGTACGGCCAGCCGCTTTCGGGCGAGAGCTACATGCGCTATTTCCGCCCGGCCTATGCCGCCATTCGCCAGTTCTCGCCGGAGATCGCCATCATCACCGCCGCGCCAGCCCCCACCGGCGACTCGCACTGGTCGGCCAACGACCGCACCTGGCTCCAGCAGCTTTACGACGCCGGGCTGGCCCAGTATGGTGCGGACATCGCCGTAGGCGTCCACCCTTACGGCTGGGCCAACGCGCCGGACGAGCGCTGCTGCCACAATCCCTCGCGTGGCTGGGACGACCAGCCCCAGTTCTTCTTCCTGGACACGGTAGAAGAATACCGTCGCATCATGGTCGCCAATGGGCATGGCAGCGCGCTTCTGTGGGCCACCGAGCTTGGCTGGGCCACCTTCGACGGGATGCGCGATTCTAGCGGCGTGCGCCCGCCCGACCCACCGGACACGCCTTACTTCAGCTTCATTGACCAGTGGCAGCAGGCCAGCTACACGCTGCGCGCCCTCTATCTCGGCCAGCAGCGTGATTACCTGGGGCCGATGTTTGTCTGGAACCTCAACTTCGCCACGATTCCGGGAGCCGTTGACCATTCCGACCCGTACACTGCCTACGGGATGCTCGACAACCGCTGGCAGCCGCGCCCGGTATTTGCCGTCGTTCAGCAAGCGCCCAAACGCTGACAACACAACAGGTGAGCGCGGCCGGCGCTCACCTGCTGATCTGACGGTTTGATCCTGGGGACGAAAAGGGCGCTATTCTTCTTCGAAGTTTTCCAGATCGTCCTCATCTTCGGCGACCATTTCCAACGAGGACATCTCTTCCTCGTCATCCGTGTCGTCGAACCCTTCGTCCTCTTCCTCGTCAGCCAGAGCCTTGTCGTCCTCGTCCTCTTCGACCTCGACGCCGAGGTCCTCAGTCGCCTCTTCATCCTCTGGCTCGCCAAGCTCCGGCACGCGCTCGTCGTCCATCAGGTCTTCGTCGTCCTCGTCGTCATCATCGCCTTCGGTGTGCAGGACGAACTTGGACTCCAGATCGTCCTTATTGACCACCATCTCGCGCTCCTGGTAGGTATGGAAACCAGTGCCGGACGGGATCAGCTTGCCGATGATGACATTCTCCTTCAGGCCAAAGAGCCGATCCACCTTCCCCTCGATAGCCGCGCCCGCCAACACCTTGATCGTGTGCTGGAAGCTGGCCGCCGACAGGAAGCTCTCGGTCGTCAGCGCTGCTTTGGTCACGCCCAGCAGCACCGGCACTGCCGCCGCCGGCTCGCGGCCCTCGGCGATCAGTCGCTCGTTCAGCGCCAGCAAGTCGAGCTTATCTATGAGTTCGCCGGGCAGTAGCTCGCTGTCGCCGCTGCGCGTGATCTGCACCTTGCTCATCATCTTGCGGATCACAACCTCGAAGTGCTTGTCGGCGATATTCACGCCCTGGTTGCGGTAGACCTTCTGCACTTCCGTCAGCAGGTAATGCTGAGCCGCTTCTTGCCCCTGGATGCGCAGGATGCGGTGCGGGTTCTTCGACCCTTCGGTGAGTTGCTGCCCCGCTGTGACCTGCATCCCGTCATACACGTCTTCGAGCTGACGTGCGTTTTGCGGAATCTCGTAGTCGCGGATGTCCTCAACTTCATCGCGGACGTAGATGCGACCGTCCTCGAAGAAGACTTCGCCTGGCAGATCAGCCGCCAGCACCATCTCGCCTTCAGGGTCTTCGGCCAACGGCTGCCCGTCTTTCACGCGGTCGCCGTCCTGCACGAGCAGCGTCCAGCCTTCGGGGAGGTCATAGGCACGGCTGACCAATTCGCTGTTGATCACGCGGGCGATACGCACGCCCTCTTTGCGCAGCAGGCGCAGCGTGCCCTCGATGTCCACGACGACCGCCTCGCCTTTCGGCTTCTTGCGCGCCTCGAAAAGCTCTTCCACGCGCGGCAGACCGCTGGTGATGTCGCCGCCGCCGCCCGCTGCCACGCCGCCGGTGTGGAACGTGCGCAGTGTAAGCTGCGTGCCCGGCTCGCCGATGGACTGCGCCGCGACAATGCCCACCGCGGTGCCGATCTCGACCAACTCGCCGCGCCCCAGGTCGCGCCCATAACACATGGCGCAGATGCCGTGCACCAACGAGCAGGTCATCGGGCTGCGCACGTACACGTACTCGACGCCTTCCCGTTCCAGCGTGTCGGCAATGTCCTCGTCAATCATCTGGTTGCGGTCAACGAGCACCTCGCCCGTCTCCGGGTGGATCACGGGTCGGGCGGCTATGCGCCCCACGACCCGCTCGCTGAACGACTGCCCGGCAACATCCACTTCTGGCAGCGGCACGCCGCGCGCATCCCGGTTGTGAGGATGCGCCGGATTCGGGATGCGAATCCCGGCCTTCGTCCCGCAGTCAGTGCGGTTGATGATCATGTCCTGGGCCACATCCACCAGGCGGCGTGTCATGTAGCCCGCATCGGCAGTGCGCAAGGCGGTGTCGGCCAGACCCTTGCGCGCACCGTGCGTGGAGATGAAGTATTCCAGCGCCGTCAGGCCCATGCGGAAGTGACTCTTGATCGGCAGGTCAATGATGCGCCCCGACGGGTCGGCCATCAGGCCGCGCATCCCCGCCAACTGGGTGATC
>JAGPFT010000383.1 GCA_018056405.1 Anaerolineae bacterium | reverse complement strand
AGGAAGCCGCATGACCCGTCGCGCAGAGGGAGCGGTGCTGGCCGTCATCCTGATCGCGTACCTGGCCCTGGCCGGGCTGTACGCCGTCCGCACGCCCGACTGGCAGGCTCCCGACGAGCCGGCGCACTACAACTACGTGCGCCAGATCGCCGACGAGGGCCGCCTGCCGGTCATCGCCCCTGGCGACTGGCAGCAGGACTATCAGGAAGCGCTCAAAGCCAGCGGCTTCGACCCGGCCCTGCTCGACCGGCTGGAGACTGTCCAGTACGAGGATCATCAGCCGCCGCTCTACTACCTGCTGCAAACGCCCATCTACGCGCTGTCCGGCGGTGACCTGCTCGCGCTGCGCCTGGTCTCGGCGCTGCTCGGCGCGGGCGCGGTGATCGGGGCCTGGGCGGTCATTCGCGCGGCGCTGCCGGGCCGGACGAGCCTGGCCCTGGCCGGAGCGGGCTTCGTCGCCTTTCTGCCGCAGCGGTTGAGCATCGCCGCCAGCGTCAACAACGACGCGCTGGCCGATCTGGTCGTCGCCCTGACGCTTGCGGCGGCGGTCGCCTACTTACGCGGCGCGCCGCGCGCCCGCCCGCTGGCGCTCGGCATTCTGGCCGGCATCGCCCTGATCACCAAGACGACGATCTACTTCCTGGCGGGCATTGTCGTGCTGGCTGTGCTGCTGCGCTGGCGGCGCGAGCGCTGGCCGCCGCGCACTGCCGCCGCGCACCTGGCAGCGGCGATCCTGCCCGCGCTGCTGATTGGCGGCGTATGGTGGGCGCGCAACCTGCACGTCTACGGCGGGACGGACTTCACCGGGCTGGCCCGTCACGATGAGGTGACGGTGGGCCAGGTGCGCACCGACGAGTACATCGAGGGCACGCTCGGCGGGGACGAGCAGCAGTACGTTGAGAACCTGGTCAGGACGACGTTTCACAGCTTCTGGGGGCAGTTCGGCTGGATGGCCGTGCCGCTGCCCGCAAGCGTGTACCGCGCCCTGGGGGCCATCACGCTGGGCCTGCTGGCCGGGGCGATGATCTACGCCTGGCGCGCGCGATTCCCGCGCGCGCTCGACGGGCCGGGGCGCGACGCGCTGATCCTCTTCGCTGCTGTGATCCTGCTGGTCGGCGCTGCTTTCCTCCTCTACAACCGCGATTTCGTGCAGTTCCAGGGCCGCTACCTCTTCCCGGCGCTGATCCCGCTGGCGCTGATTGTCGCGGCTGGGCTGCGCGGCTGGGCGGGGCTGGTCTTCGGGCGGCGTGCGTTTGCCGACTGGCTGCCGCTGGCGGCGGTGGGCGCGCTGGCCCTGTTCGCCCTGGTCGCGCTGGAGAGGTACCTGGTGCCCAATCTGTGAGGAGAGCAGTCAGCGGTCAGCTTTCAGCAGTCAGCAGACAGCCGTCAGCCGATCACTTGGGCGAGCGATCCCTCTTCTCGCTGACCGCTGATAGCTGAAAGCTGAGTGCTGATAGCTCCTTGCGAGGTGTGATCATGCCCGACAATCCCGCTCCACCGCTCGCGCCCGGCCTGACCGGGCAGGCGTCCGTCACCGTGAGCGCCGACCTGACCGCGGCGGCGCTGGGCAGCGGCAACGTCAATGCTTTCTCCACGCCAGCGCTGATCGCTTTGCTGGAAGGGGCGGCGGTCAGCGCGCTGGAGGGCCGCCTGGCCGAGGGGCAGACCTCCGTCGGGACGCGGCTCGACGTGCGCCATCTGGCGGCGACGCCGGTCGGCATGACCGTGCGCGCAACCGCCACGCTCACCGCAGTGGACGGGCGGCGGCTGGTCTTCGCCGTCGAGGCGCATGACGAGGTGGAACAGGTCGGGACGGGCACGCACGAGCGTTTCGTGGTGGACAGGGCGCGCTTCGAGGCGCGCGTGGCGGCGAAGGGCGGCTGAGATCGCCTCGCGCCCAACCATGCGCTGGCAGCCGGCGCCCACCTGGTATATCACACCACACCCTGACGAACCGGGCGCGAGGGATTCTCCAACGTTGATTCATGGTTCTGAGGCACATCCATCCAGTGGTACAACCCGGTATTCATTGTTTCTATAGAGTACAGGCAGGCTTGAAGATGTGTCGTGATAGAGCACGGCGTAGGTCGCGTTGTATTTTTCGGCCAGGAAGCACAACCGCGCATCGTCGATCCCATGGTAGTGCATGTTCATAGCCGTAATAGAATCTCCGTAAACGTCAGTGATCCGCTCGTACCAGCGCAGCATATTCTCGTCCTGGTAGGGGAATGTTTTGAACTGCTCGACCACCGCGCGTTCAGCATCGAGCCGAAACTCCGCCCAGTCTGGCGGAATGACGAAGATGGCATCGGGCGGTGTGTTCTTCTGCACCCAAGCACTGACTGAAACCCGATCTGGGGAAGGCGGTGGCGGCCCATACAAGGTGCCCGCGAAGGCGATAGCGAAGAATGCCGCTCCCACACGGGCTAACCAGCGATGACGGCTGAACTCTCTGGCGATGAACAGGATACTGAACCAGGCCAGAAGCCATTGGTAACGAAAGCCCTGCAACGTTACCCCCAGCCGCGTTGGGATAACTTCCACAAAGAGATAAGCGACGATCATCAAGCCTACATATCCTACTCCCATCCACAACAACCACTTCTTACGGACTGGCTGAGAGGGCTGCCAGCGCAGCCAACTTATGAAAAAGGCGATCACCAGCGCGCCCATGATCAACAGGCCCTGGCGCGAGAATGTGCTCACGAGAAGGTGGTGCGGGTTGCGGATGTGGGCGACCAGTTCGATGAACAGATCACTGCTGATACGGGGTTGGGCTGTGTAGGGGACGAGAACTGTCAGCGCCATAACCATATAGACCAGCCAGGCTGCTCGCACCTCGCGCCGGAATCCCCTTTCTGCCAGGGTTAGTGCCAGCAGCATAATCCCGCCAGATACTAACCCTTCCTGGGGGTGAATGATCGTAGCTAGACCGCAGAATGCCACCACATAGACCGGTTGACTGCGCAGGCTTGCCCATACAGAGAGCAGGATCAGTGGTTGAGCCAGCCAGCGTGGAACCAACTCGCTGGTGTAGAACCCCAAGACTCCGCCTGGAAGCGAAGCCCCCAACGCCCCCATCAGTAATACAGACAGCATCCCCGCTACATAGTCACCAAAAAGATCGTGGGCAACCGCTACTGTGAGCACTGCGGTTAGGCAACTTGTCCCCAGGGACAACGCCCATGTCACCGCGGATAGAGGGATCACGTGCGCCATCAGTGCGAGCAGAGCCGCATAGTTGGCGCGTGGGTCAAAGATGAGGGTTTCATTGAGGAAGAAATCCTGGCTCAGATAGTGGGGGTCTAGCAAGCGATTCACCAAGAGGAGATGATCGGCCTGATTGAACCGTCCATAGGTATAATTGGCCAGAGTAAAGATGGTACCCACGGTGATGGCAAGGCCATAAGCGGCATAGGTAGTTTTCAAGCGAGAGAACATAAGACCCTACACAGTTAAGGAGACAAAGGGACAGGGCTTCTGTCCCTGTCCCTTATCTAGCATCAGTAAGCTGTCACGCCGCGTCTACCCGCACTTGTCCAGGTCGCGCCACTTGGCCACAACGTCCGTGTCCACGATCAACTCGGACGCGCCTTCGGGAACAGTCACGCTCAGGGTGCGGTTGGCGATTTCCTCGCATTCCACCCCCTTCTCGACGGCGTTCCACGTCCCGCGCACGTACTTGTACTGGATGGCGGCGCTCTCTGGCAGCTCCAGGGTGACCGTCCAGTGCTGGTCGTCTACCTGCGTCATCTCGATCCCCGCCGGGTCCCAGTTGGGCAGGTCTTTGGTGCCAAAGTCGCCGGCGATGTACACGC
>JAGPFT010000382.1 GCA_018056405.1 Anaerolineae bacterium | reverse complement strand
ACCGGTCCATCCCAGAGCGCGCAGTGGTCGCAGAGAAAGCCTCAGAGCTTTTCCGACTTTCCCCTCCGCGCCCTCGTCATCTCAGCGGCTCAAGATCACTGCCCCAAAAAGCGAATGCACCCCCCGCCCCGCGCCATGTTGAGACCCCACGCATTTTGGGCTACACTGCGAGCAACGATTGGCAGCGCGCCGTGCGCGACTGTTCTTGCCCCTGCGAGTGAGTGCCCATGCCCCCTAACCAAACCTTCTACGAGCCTATTGCCCGCTTCTACGACGCCGAAAACGCCGAGATGACCGAAGACCTGGCGCTCTACAGCGCTGTGCTGGCCGAGTATGGCGGGCCGGTGCTCGATGTCGGCTGCGGCACCGGGCGGGTGATGCTGCACCTGGCCGCAGAAGGCGCGCGCATCGTGGGCATAGACCGCTCCCCGGCCATGTTGGAGCGCTGCCGGCGCAAGCTCGCCAGCCAGCCTCACCTCAAGCGCCGGGTGACGCTCGTCGAGGGTGACGTGCTCGACGCCGACCTGCCCGGCCCGTTCAAGCTGATCCTGATGACCTACAATGGCTTCCTGCAGTTCGCCACGCAGGCCGGGCAGCTTGCCGCGCTGCGCCGTTTCTGCACTCTACTCGCCGACGATGGCCTGCTCGTCCTCGACCTGCCCAACGCCGGTGAGGCGTTCGCCGCGCAGGACGACGGCGCGCTCGTGCTGGAGCGCACCTTCACCGAGCCAGAAAGCGGTCACCTGGTCATGCAGCAGTCGGTCAACGCGCTCAACCGCGTCACCCAGCAGCTTCACGTCACCTGGATTTACGACGAACTCCTCGACGATGGGACGGTGCAGCGCACGCTGGCCCCGCTTGTGCTGCGCTACATCCTGCCCGGCGAGATGGACTTGATGCTGGCGGCGGCGGGCCTGCGCCGCGTGGCGTATTACGGCGAGTACGAGCAGGAGCCGTTTGCAGACGGCTGCTCGCATATGATCGTGCTGGCTCAGAAAGCGGAGAAGGCCGGCCCATGACCGCCCAACGCAAGCGTGTGCCGCGCCCGGCTGCCTCTGGGTTGTTGGTGCTGGCCGCGCTGCTGATCGCCATCTTTCTCGGCGCGTGCGAGACCGGCACCGCTCCCGCGCCGACCGAAACGCCGCAGCCGGCGCTGCCTGTGCTGGCTGCCAGCCCGACGACCGATCCGCGTCCGCCCGTCGTCGAGGGAGCAGCCATTCACGAAACGGGGTATGGCGAAGCGGGCGTCAGCAATCCCACCCAGGCGAGCCTGGCCGCCGAGGGACAACTCGCCCAGGACGCGCCGACGATCACCCCGCGCCCGACGCAAGCTGAGCTACCCATGATGATCAGCGCCGCCGATGGACTGGTGCTCCAGGCGACGTATTACAGTGCGCCCACTCGTCCCGCGCCCGCTGTGCTCCTGCTCCACCAGCGGGGCCGCGACCGGACGACCTGGAACGCGCTGGCGCTCAGGCTGCAAGCCGCGGGGTATGCTGTATTGGCGGTTGATCAGCGCGGGCACGGCGAGACCGGTGGGGCCGAGGACTGGGCGCTCGCCCAGGAAGACGCCCGTGCGGCGCTGTCTATGCTCAGCGAGCTGCCCGGCATCGCCCCCGGCCAGATCAGCGTCATCGGGGCAAGCGTCGGCGCGAACCTGGGGCTGAACGCCTGCGCGGGGCTGCCTGGCTGCTCCGCCGCCGTGCTGCTCAGCCCCGGCCTGGACTACCGGGGCATCACCACCGCCGGGGCGATGGCCCAGTTGGGCGCGCGCCCACTGCTGATCGTCGCCAGCGAAGGTGACGGCAACAACCCTGCCGACAGCATCACCCTGGATGGCCTGGCGGCTGGCGATCACCAGCTTATCATCCTGCCGGACGCCGGGCATGGTACCGATATGTTGCTCAGCACGCCCGATCTGATCGAGCGCATTGTCGCCTGGCTGGTGGCGCACATCCCGCCGCCGGGCCAATCGCTGCCCTGATCGCTACTGGCTGCCAGAACCAGTTGGGCGTGCGCATTTGGGGGTGCGTGCAAAGGTTGTCAGTGATACGGGTTAGCCTCACTCCCAGCCTCGCTGCGCTCGGCTTGCCCCCTCTCCGCGTCGTAGAGAGGGGGCGGCGAGACGCGCCAGCGCCGAGCAGGGGTGAGGCTAAGGAGCGCGACCCTGTTGCCTGACAGGTTTTGCAGGCACCCGCATTTGGAGCCACGCGCGAGTCTGCGATACGATCTTGCCCGTGTTGTGCTGCTGAGGTATCGGTCTGGTGCAGTTTGTGAGGGAACATAGCCGGTTGCGCGCCCTCTGTGACGCGGTGCTCATCGCGCTCCTGCTGGTCTGCGGGTTGCCCTGGGGCGCTGCGCCACGCGCCCGCGCGCAGGGCGACCTGGCCGGGCAGGTCGTGGCGCTGGTCAACAGCCTGCGCGCCAGCCTGGGCCTGACCGCCTGGACGGTAGACCCCATCCTGATGGCCGTCGCCCAGAATCACGCCAACTGGATGGTCGCTACCGGCCAGTACGGTCACACTGGCGAAGGCGGTTCCACGCCGCAAGATCGCGCCCTGGCTGCTGGCTACGCGGGCAGCGTCGCCGAGAACTGGGTCGCCGGCCCCGGCATGACGCCGGCGGGTGCGGTGGAGTGGTGGCGCAACAGCGGCATCCACTACGCGACGCTCACTTCATCGGCCCAGCACGTCGGTGTGGGTGTGGTAGGCGGCAGCCGCGGCACGGTCTATGTACTGGTGGCCGGGCGACCGTCGCCGCCCCGCCGCCCCGTCGCGGCAGGAGAAGCGGCCCCCGAAGAAGAGGAAGACGAAGATTGGCCGGTCGTCGTGCCGATCACTCGCGCCGAGCCGAATGAGAACGGGCGCATCGTCCACGTCGTGCAGCAGGGCCAGACCGCCTGGGCCATCGCTGCTGTATACCAGGTAGACCTCGACGAGATGCTGCGCATCAACAACCTGGTGCGTCCGGTGGTGCTCAAACCGGGCGACGAGGTGATCGTCAGGCTGGGCGAGGGCGAATCCCCGCCGCCCACGCCGACGCCCCCCACCGAGTACACCATCCAGGAAGGCCAGACCATCTGGGAAGTCGCCGTGACGCACGGCCTGACCGTTGACCAACTGCTCGGCTTCAACGGCCTGACGCGCGAGGATGTGATCCTGCCGGGGACGGTGCTGCGCCTCGTCCCCTCAGAGCCGGGCGCAGAGTCGCCGCCGCCGGAGGACGCCGCCAGCGTCACCGCGACCGACGAGTCGCCCGCCGCGCAGCCGTCCACCGATGCGCCCACTAACGCGCCCCCCGTAGTGTCGCCAACGGTCACGCCTCTGCCCAGCCCGACGCTGTTGCTGATGCCGACGATCACGCCCGCCTACTCGCCCACGCCGTCGCCGGAGCCGCCCCCTGGGTCACCGGTCGCGCCGACTGGCACCTCACCTTCTACGCTGGCGACGGCTAATGCTCGGCCTGCGAGCAGCGCCTCAGATGACGAGGGCACGGACGAGATGCTCATGGTCAGCCTGGGCGTGCTAGGAGCGGTGTGGGTTGTCGTTGGGGGGATCGGGCTGGCTGGTTACGTGACGAAGAGACGGCGCTAGGCGAGGCGCAAACGCGAAGCGCAAAGGGAAGACGCCGTCAGCGCCCCAGGTCGGGCAGCTTGAAGACATCGGCCAGGGCCAGGGCCAGGCCGGGGAACAGGTCGCTGGCGTCCATCGTCTCATCGGCGCGGTAGGTCTCGACGACCGACTGCCCCTGGCGATAGCGGTAGAGAGTCTTCTGGCGGGGCAGCACCACCCAGACCTCGGCGGTGCCCGCCGCGAAGTAATCGC
>JAGPFT010000381.1 GCA_018056405.1 Anaerolineae bacterium | reverse complement strand
GGGCAAGCTGCTGGGCGCGCTGACGCCCTTCACCGCTGTGCAGCTTGGCCAGATGGCCGCGCGCGCGGCCCTGGAGCGCAGCGGCGCAGACCCGGCCCGCATTGACGAGGTGATCCTCGGACAGGTCGTCCCGGCGGGGTCGGGGCAGGCCGTCCCGCGCCAGGTGTCCATCGGCGTGGGCATTCCCGCGCACGTCGGCGGCCTGCTGATCAACAAGATTTGCGGTAGCAGCCTGAAGGCAGCCATGCTGGCGGCGGGCCTGATCCGCGCCGGCGACGGCGACCTGTACCTGGTCGGCGGCCTCGAGAGCATGACCAACGCGCCGTTCATGGACCTCAAGGGGCGCATCGGGCACAAGTACGGCCATTTCGAGATGGTGGACGCGGCGATGTGGGATGGGCTGTGGGATCACATCGCCGGCTGGATCATGGGCGAGGCGGCGGAGTTCATCGCCCAGGAGTTCGAGATCAGCCGCCAGGAGATGGACGAGTTTGCCGTGCGCAGCCACCGCCTGGCGCACGAGGCGACCGAAGCCGGGCGCTTCGCCGAGGAGATCGTGCCGGTCGAATTGCCGGGGCGCAAGGGCCAGGTGACGGTCTTCGACCGCGACGAGTCGATCCGCCCGGACACGACGCTCGATGTGCTGGCCAGGCTGCGTCCGGCCTTCCGCGACGATGGGATCGTCACGGCGGGCAACTCGCCCGGCCTCAACGACGGGGCGGCGGCGCTGGTTGTTGCCAGCCGCGAGTACGCTGAGGCGCACGGCCACCAGCCGCTGGCGCGCATCGCTGGCTACGGGCAGGCGGCGGTGGAACCCAAGTGGCTCTTCGCTGCGCCGATCAAGGCCATGCCGCGCGCGCTGGCGCGGGCGGGCTGGACGATGGCCGATGTGGATTTGGTCGAACTCAACGAGGCGTTCGCCGCGCAGGTGTTGGCCGACCTCAAGGGGCTGGCGCGCGACGGGCACGCGCTCCCCTTGGAGAAGCTGAACGTCAACGGCGGGGCGATTGCCATCGGCCACCCGATCGGGGCGTCGGGGGCGCGCGTGCTGGTCACGCTGATCCACGCCCTGCAGCAGCGCGGGTTGAAGCGCGGGCTGGCCGGGCTGTGCCTGGGCGGTGGCGAGGCGGTGGCGATGGCGGTGGAGCTGGAGTAGGCGAGTCAGCGTCGCCTGGAAGTGAGGCCCGGCAAGCTACGGTAGGGCTTGCATAAGACTTCCGAAGTTTGCCAAACTTCGGAAGTCTGTCGTTAGGGCACCTGCCGTCGTAGGTTGGCCGCACCCTGTTTACCTCACCCCCGCTCGGCGCTAACGTGCCTCGCCGCCCCCTCTCCGTTTACGGAGAGAGGGAAAGGCCGAGCGTAGCGAGACCAGGGGGTGAGGTCAACCTGGGCGCAGCAGAGCAGCGCCCCTACCTGGTAAGGTTCGCACGCACTCCCTGCCCTCCCGCCGCTTGTGCGCTGTGCGCGCTGATGGTAAACTGCGAACATACTAACGCTGTGGGATCAGGTCCAGGGAGGGATGGCGTATGCCGATCACAAGCCGTCGCGCGGGGTGGGTGGCGCTGGCGCTGCTGCTGTCGCTGGCCCTGACGGGCTGCTACCAGTCGTTGGGCGGTAGCCTGGAGCCGACACAGGTGGGCGGCGAGCAGCAGACAGACAGCACGCCGCTGCCCCAGCCGACCTTCGCCCCCCTGGAAGGCGCTCCCACTGAGGAACAACTCACCGCTGAACCCTCCGGGCTGCCCACGCTCACCCCGTTCCCCACGCTTGGCCTGCCCACCGACACGCCTGCGCCGACTGACACGATCATCGTCCAGCCGACGGATGTCTTCGGTAATCCGCTGGACGGGCAGGGGGGCGCGATCATCCCGTCGGAGACAGCAGTGATGGCGGTAGCGGTGATCGTCACGGCGACGCCGCTCCCGCCGACCGAGACGCCCAGCCCGACCAGCACCGACACACCATGGCCTACTGCGACGCGCGTGCCGCCTACGAACACGCCTGTGCCGACGCTACCGCCGCCGCAACTACCGACACTTGGGCCGACTCTGACCTTCACAGCGGTGCCGTTCATGCCCTTCGCGGCCACGGCGACCTATACACCCTACTACGTATCGTTCAGGCCGGTCGAGGCAGTGCCGCTGGCCGAGTCTGCGGCGGGCACGACGGGAACGGGCGCTGCTGCACCGGTTGTCCTGCCCACGCAGACAGCGGCGGTCTTGCCGACGCAGCCGCTTGCCGTGGCGCAGGTGCCCACCGCGACTCCCGCTGAAGCCCTACCGCTGGGTGAGGTCGCTTTCCAGGCGACGCTGACCGGCGGGCAGATGACCGCAACGCAGATGGTCTACGAGGCGACGGCGACCGCCGCCGCGACGTTGGGCGTTGCGCCGCCGGCACTCTTGCCGGGCGTGATCTATGTGACGGCGACGCCGCCCATTGCGGGCCAGCAGGTCATCTACGTGACGGCTACGCCGGCGCTGGCGGGCGGAATCTGCGGCGAGCACTTCGTTCTGCCGGGCGAGACGCTTTCGCGGCTGGCGTTGCAGTACGGCGTGACCGTCAACCAGTTCGCCCAGGCCAACAACATCGTCAACCCCGATCTGATCCGGGCGGGCGATACGTTGCTCGTGCCGTGCATGGTGCCGGCAACCGCCACTCCCGCCACCACGCCCTTTGTCCCGGACGGGCAGGGCGGTCGCCAGGGCGTTTACACCGTCCAGCCGGGCGACAACATCTACCGCATCTCGCTCCAGTTCAGCGTGACGATGGCCGAGTTGATGGCTGTCAATGGCATCTCGCCAACGCAGATGAACTTCATCACAGTCGGGCAGCAGTTGATCATCCCTGCGTCCGCCACGCTGCCTGCGCCGACAGTAGTCCCCGGCACCGCTGGCGGGCCGGTCTACATTGTGATCACGGCGACGCCCACGCCGCCCGGTTTCGTGGGCTAGTGGCGCGCGTTTTGTCGGAAAGGGGAGCGACTCGCTATGCCGGGCCGCTCCTCTTTTGTGTGCGGGAGAATGGTGAATGTGAGCGATCTGCATGAGATCACAGTGAGGTCGGAACCGGCGTACCTGGGCCGTCTGGTCAAGGTCTACGTCGAGACAGTACAACTGCCGAATGGCACGCAGGCAGTGCGCGAGATCGTGCGGCACCCCGGCGCGGTGGCGATGGTGCCTTTGCTGTCGAATGGCGATGTGCTGTTTGTGCGCCAGTACCGCCACGCGGCGGGCGACCTGCTGTTGGAGATTCCGGCGGGGACGCTGGAGGTGGGCGAAGCGCCGGAGCGGGCCGCTGCGCGCGAACTGCAGGAGGAGATCGGCTATTCGCCGGGCAAGCTGGAGCGGCTGACCGGTGAATACACTGCGCCCGGCTACACGACCGAGCTGATTCACATCTACCTGGCGACGGAACTGGTCGAGTCGCGGCTGGCCGGGGACGCGGACGAGTTCCTGGAAGTGGTGCGGCTGCCGCTGGCCGAGGCGCTGCGCCGGGTCGAGCGCGGCGAATTGCCGGACGGGAAGACGATGATCGGGCTGCTGCTGGCGGCGCGTCGCCTGGGGCTGTGAGCGGGGGCGGGGCGCTGCTCTGCTGTGCGGGGCGCATTTCATTGCGATGCTGTTGGCGATACACGTTTGTAGGGCGTATGGCCATACGCCCCTACGAAGGCATCTTGCCAGCGGTATCCTATCCTGGAGCAAAGGATCACCGCAGAGGCGCAAGGGCACAGACGAGCCAGACTTCCGAAGTTTTCAGAAACTTCGGAAGTCTGATCGCCGCCCGCCCCTACAGGCCTCTCCCCCTCCATCCCCCTCTCCGGCAGAGCCAGAGAG
>JAGPFT010000380.1 GCA_018056405.1 Anaerolineae bacterium | reverse complement strand
CGCTCGGCTTGCCCCCTCTCCATTCGAATGGAGAGGGGGCGGCGAGGCGCGTCAGCGCCGAGCGGGGGTGAGGTCAACCAGGGCGCAGCAGAGCAGCGCCCCACCCTGACAGGTTTTGCACGCACCCGAAGTAACTGCCCACTAGAAACACAACCAGGCTGCCTGATGCAGATTGGCCAGTTAACGCAGCTTCCACGCACGGCACATAGGAGCACGGCTTTTCCGCGTCTTGTAGGGGCGTAACCATACGCCCCTACGAGAACACGCCACCAGTCGCCTGCGCCAACGAGCAGCAAGATATTCTGGGTAATTCCTCTAAGCGGAGGGGCAGCCTGGGCGCTCCTCTGCGGGCAAGGCCGGCGCGCTCACGGACCAACAAAGCGGTAGCCGACCCCGTACTCGTTCTGGATGTACACAGGCGATTGGGGATCGCGCTCGATCTTGCGGCGCAGGTGCGAAACATAGATGCGCGGGTAGTGATGCTCGGTGCTGTACTCGTGTCCCCACACCTGCTCCAAAAGCTGCTGGAACGTGAGCACCTGCCCCTGGTAACGCACAAACGTTGCCAGCAGGCGGAACTCGGTCGGCGTCAGGCGGATTTCCTGCCCATTGACGCTCACGCGCCGCGCCTTGACATCCACGACCAGATAATCGTCCGAATAGCCCACAGCGTCAACGGCCTGCTCCTCATTGAGGCGCGCCCGCCGTAGCAGCGCATTGATCCGCGCGTGAAATTCCAGGTTGCGCAGCGGCTTGATCAGGTACTCGTCCGCGCCCAGATTGAGACCTTCGGCCATTTCCTCTTCGGTCACCGCGTGCGCGGTGATGATCAGGATGGGCACATTGGACAGCTCGCGGATGCGCTGGCAGACCGTCATGCCGTCCATGCCCGGCAGCGCCACATCCAACACCACCAGGTGCGGGTGCACCTCGTGGAACTTGCGCAGCCCGTCCAGCCCATTCGTGCACGTGTGCACTTCGTACCCGTGCCGCTTGAGGTCAATCTCCAGCAGACGATTCATCTCCACATCGTCTTCAACAATCAGCACCTTAGTAGTCATGAGCGATCTACCTGTGTGGGTGTTTTGAGTCGTTTACGGCAATTTTACAGGATCGCTACAGTTTGCAAAAGTATTCTCGTCAAGGGGCAATGCAGACCAGATAGTTGTTGGTAGAACGGGGGTCACAAACAAGTTGTTGGCGTGCCTGTTCCCCCCCATCCCCGACCCTTCCCCCACGAGGGGGGAAGGGAGAAAAGCTGCGGGCCTGCTCCCCTTCCCTGCTGCGGGCCTGCTCCCCTTCCCTCCACGCAGCGCGGGGAAGGGGCTGGGCGATGGGGGGCAATCCCAGCGGCCAGCTAGCCGCCCCTCACAGGTCGTTCGTGGACCCGGCAGAACGCGCCCGAAACCAGAGGCCAGCCGCCAATACCAGTAACTAAAAACCACTCGCCAATCACCAATAACCTTTTGCCACGCCCGCCACTGTTCGTTATGCTCCTCACCGCACCGCGATGCGCATCGCCACCCGCTACCCTGTGACCATGCTGACCCGGACACCCGACACAACCCCAAGACTAACCGCCCCTGCGGCGCAGGGCGTGCGGTCGGCCCGCACCCTTCAGCGCGCGGGTGAGTCGCTGCCGGGCGCGCTGGCCTGGCTGGTCGTGCCCGGCGCGCTGCTAGCTGCCTGGCGTGCACGCGAGGCGCTGCTCTGGATAACCGCGCTGCTGGCCCTGTATCTAGCGGTGCGCTTCGTGCTGGCGGCGGTAGCCCAGGCGCGCGGGCTGCGACTCATCCGCCAGTGGGAAAGCACCGATTGGCGAGCGGAGTACGCGCGGCGGGCCGGGCCGGACAGTCTGCCACGCGAGGATGTGCTTCACCTGGTGCTGCTGCCCAGCGTAGACGAGAGCGAAGCTCTGCTGGGCTGCACCCTCGACCGGCTGGCCGCCTGGAGCGACGCCCGGCGGTCCATGAGCGTGATCCTGGCTGTCGAAGCGGCGTCGCCCGGCGCGCCCGCCCGCGCTCACCGTCTGTGCCGCGCCTACGCCGACCAGTTCCGGCGCGTGCTGGTGACAGTTCATCCGCCCGATCTCCCCGGCGAGATTGCGGGCAAGTCGGCCAACCTTGCCTGGGCGTTGCGTTGTGCCCGGAGCACGCTGTCTACCGAGGCCGGCTTCTCACCCGACCGCACCGTCGTGACGGTGATGGACGCCGACACACTGTGGCACCCGACCTACTTCGACTGCCTGACGACGCTCTTTGCCACCGACCCGGCGCGCTATGAGACCTACTGGCAGGCACCGATCCGCTATCACGGCAATGTCTGGGCAGCGCACCCGCTCATGCGCCTGCTGCACGCACAAGCCTCCGCCTGGGAACTGGCGTACCTGGCCGCGCCCTGGTGGATGGCCTTGCCCATGTCGTCGTATTCGCTCAGCCTGCGTCTGCTGGACGAAGCAGGCGGTTGGGACATTGACGTGATCGCCGACGAGTGGCACATGGCCATCAAGTCATTCTTCGCCCGGCACGGGCAGCAGCGACTCCAGCCAGTCTTCCTGCCCTTCCTGGCCCATGTAACGACCGCGCGCACCGTCCGGGCGACCCTGGCTGCCCGCTACCGCCAGACCTTGCGCCATGCGTGGGGTGCCAGAGAGATCGGCTACGCGGTGGCCTGCGCCGGGCAAAGCCCAGGAACGCCACGCCGCGCTGCACTGCGCCTGGCGGGGCGCGTGGCCCACGATAACCTGCTCAGCGGGGCAGGTGCCTTGCTGCTGGCCGCCGGAACGCAGCTTCCGCTGCTGGTCGCGCCGGGCTGGACGCGCGCCCACCTGTTCAGCGCCCCGTTCGTGATCATCAACCTGGCGCTGTGGGTCGTCGCGGGGGTGTCAGTGCTGCTATGGGCGTGGGATGTGCGCCTGCGCCCGCCGCGCCCCACTCCCTGGACTCTGCGCGCGCGGCTGGCCGAGGGAATCGCCCTGCTCCTGCTGCCTACCCTGACCGCCCTGTGCGTGACGCTGCCCGCCCTGCACGCCCAGACGCGCCTGATGCTGGGGCGTGCGTTGCGCTTCACCGTCACGGCGAAAGAATGAACTCCGCCGGGCAGCCCAGCGCCGCCCACGCCGCCGCCATCCCGCCAGGGGACAGCGCCAGCAGGTGCGCGTCACAGGTGCAGTCGGACGCGCCGAATCCAGCGATGGGCACAGTCACGTCCGGCAGCGCCCGCAACGCCCCCGCCCAAAGACACTCCCGCCGCTCAGCGGACTCGACCATCCAGACCCGCGTCACCGGGGCGAGTGCGGTCAGCGCGTCAATGTGCCAGTGCGCTCGCTTGTTCGCGCGCAGGTGACGGCTCACCCGCCCGCGCAACCCGCCGGGACCGCGCGCGCTGCCCACGTAGACAAACAAGCCGGGGCGCAATGTTGCCGGGGCCAGCCGCCCGGCAACCAGCACCACCGAGCGGTCAAGCCGCAGGACGAGCGCATAGGTGCCCGGCAGAGCGGGCAGCAAGCGTTGGTCGAGCAGGAATGAGCCGGGCACACTTCCCTCCGAAGACACAGCACTACCGTAACTCAGAAAGGCGCCTTTGTCTCATGGCGCTTGTGCGCACTGCTTGACCTCACCCCCAGCCTCGCTACGCTCGGCTTGCCCCCTCTCCATGCTGGAGAGGGGGCGGCGAGGCGCGCGTCAGCGCCGAGCGGGGGTGAGGTCTGTATTTCGGCAGAAGGCCCCTCCCCCTGGCCCCCTCCCCGGCAAAGCCAGAGAGGGGGATGGAGGGGATGAGGCGCAGACGCTCGGCGATCAGACTTCCGAAGTTTCCGAAAACTTCGGAAGTCTGGTGCGGCAGAAAGCCCCTCCCCC
>JAGPFT010000011.1 GCA_018056405.1 Anaerolineae bacterium | reverse complement strand
CGCGCTCCGGGTCGGGCAGCCAGTCACCCGGCCCCTCACCGCCGCAGATGGCCGTGTACATGATCTGCGATCCATCGGGACTCCACACGCCATCACGTAGCCAGCAGTCCGCTTCCTCTTCCTGGACCAGATAGGTCTTGGCCGTGCCGTCGGTGAGCATGGTGAACAGGCCCGCGTCGTCGCCAGCCACGATGCGGCCTGGTGGAACCGGGAAATCGCTCTGCTGAGCCAGCACAGCGCCGCTCAGCACAGCGCCAAGCAGAGTGGCGAGGATCAGCAGGGAGAGAGAAGTCTGTCGCAACATGGGCACGCTCCTTAGCAGGTGTGGCACTGCACGATGATAGCATCACCCGGCGCGCGCGCACAAAGTTTGCGCAGTGGAGCCGCCCCCTACCCCCGCACCCAGGCCGCGACCCCGTCCAGCGGCACAATGGCCCGCTCAGCGGAGTCGCGGCGCTTGGCCTCCACGCCGCCCGCCGCCAGCGCCTTGCCGCTAACCGCCAGCCGCACGGGAATCCCGATCAGATCGGCGTCGGCGAACTTGACGCCCGCCGACTCCGCCCGGTCGTCGAGCAGCACGTCCAGCCCGGCGGCGCGCAGGTCGGCGTAGACCTGCCCGGCGATCTCGCCGAGTTGCGGGTCTTTGCCCAGCGTCAGCAGGTGCACGTCGAACGGGGCGATGCTGGCCGGCCAGATGATGCCCCACTCGTCGTGGTGCGTCTCGATGATCGCCGCCATCAGCCGCTCCAGCCCGATCCCGTAGCTGCCCATGACCACCGGATGCTCCGCGCCCGTCTCGTCGGTGTAGGTCACCCCGGCGGCCTCACTGTAGCGCGTCCCCAGCTTGAAGCAGTGCCCCAGCTCGATGGCCCGCTCCACGCGCAGCGTCCCCTGACCGCAGCGGGCGCACGTCGCCCCGTCGAAGGCGGCGGCGATGTCGGCCAGCAGCGCCGGGTCGAAGTCGCGCGGGATGTTCACCCCGGCCAGGTGATAGCCCGCCTCGTTGGCCCCGGCGACGAAGTTGGCGCCCGCGCGCACCGAGCGATCGGCGACGACCGTCACCTCTGGCGGCAGCCCCATCGGGCTGGCGTAGCCCGGCACCGCGCCCGTCGCCGTGATCTCGTCGTCGGTCGCCGCGCGCAGCGTCCCGCCGCCCAGCGCGCGCAGCAGTTTGGCCTCATTGACCTCCAGATCACCGCGAATCACGGCGAAGACGAAGCGCCCCGCCACAGAGGGGCGCTCCTGCACGAAGAAGACCGCCTTGAGCGTCTGGCTCGTCGGCACGCCCAAAAAATCGGCCACCGCCTGGATCGTGGTGCAGTCCGGCGTGGCGACCTTCTGCACCGGCTGGAGCGGAGCCGGCGGCGGCGCGGGCAGCGCGAACTGGGCGGCTTCCAGATTGGCCGCGTAACCGCAGGCGTCGCAGCGCGCGAAGGAGTCCTCGCCCGCCTCGTGGACGAGCATGAACTCGTGGCTGACGCCCCCGCCCATCGCCCCCGAATCCGCCTCGACCGCCAGGGCGGGCACGCCCACGCGCTCGAAGATGCGCGCGTAGGCGGCGACCATGCGCGGGTAGAAGCGATCCAGGCCGGCGGCGTCGGCGTCCAGCGAATAGGCGTCTTTCATGGTGAACTCGCGCAGGCGGATCAGCCCGCCCCGCGCGCGTGGCTCGTTGCGATACTTCGTCTGAATCTGGTAGAGGTGCTGGGGAAGCTGCTTGTAGCTGTCCATCTCGCGCGCGGCCAGCGCAGCGATCACTTCCTCGTGCGTCGGCCCCAGGACGTACTCCCGCCCGGACTCCGCCGCGAATTTCTGCAAGGCCGGCCCAAACGTCTCCCAGCGACCGGTCGCCTGCCATAGCTCCGCCGGCTGCACCACCGGCAGACGCACCTCCTGCCCGCCGAGAGCGTCCATCTCCTCGCGCAGAATCGCCTCGATCTTGCGCACGACGCGCCAGCCGAGCGGCATCAGCGCGTAGATGCCCGCCGCGACCGGGCGTACCAGCCCGGCGCGCACGGCCAGCCTGTGGCTGACCAGCTCAGCGTCGGCGGGAGCGTCGCGCAGTGTGCGGGTGAACAGGTCAGATAAACGCATCAGAGCCTCCTCGTGGGCGCTTATGCACCGCAGATGTCTACTTCCAGCCGGTCGCTGACCATGCCCCGCCCCGCTACAACGAAACCGGCGTCGGGACTGGTCCTGACGCCGGCGGAAACACAGGTCACAACGAGCGCAACCGTTACCCAGGCATCATCCGGCGAACCATCCCCGTTGGCTGGCACTATGGACGCTGCGAGGTGTGGGATTGCACAGGTTGCTGATCATGCCCCTCATACTATGTTATTTCATGGCGCGTGTCAATCGAATCAGCAGTCCGGGTATGTGCAGAGATCGTCAGCGACGTACTTGACGCCGCCGAACAGCCTCACCCCTGCTCGGTCCGCTGACGCGCGCCTCGCCGCCCCCTCTCCACGCTGTGGAGAGGGGACAAGCCAAGCACAGCGAGGCTGGGGGTGAGGCTCACAGAGATGCAGACACCCCGGCACAGACTTCCGAAGTCTTCGAGGACTTCGGAAGTCTCATGGAAGGCCCGCCCCGCCTACCCCTCCGCCGCCAATGGCAAAACCTCCGCCGGGAAGACCACGCGCAGCCCCACGTCGTCGAAGCCGAGCGCCGGGTCGCGCGCCTCGCGGTAGGTAGCGGCGGCGTAGTCGGCGGGCGTGCGCCACGACCCGCCGCGAATCGCTCGCTCGCTGCCCGCAACCGGGCCGGGCGGGTCGAGCACCCCATCGGGCAGCCCGGCCAGCGGATCGTCGTCGAACCAGTCGGCAGTCCACTCCCACACACTGCCCGCCAGGTCGAGCGCGCCGGCCCATGACTGCCCGGCGGCGCGACTCTCTCCGCCAACGGGCAGCAGCCCGCCGCAGCCCTGGGTGTTGGCCAGGCCGCAAGTTGGCTCATCCTCGCCCCAGGGGTACGCCCAGCCCGCCGGCCCGCGCGCCGCGTACTCCCACTGCGCCTCGCCCGGCAGCCGGCCCCCGATCCAGGCGGCGTACTCGCTCGCCTGCGCCCAGGTCAGCCCGACGACCGGCGCGCTGGCAGATTCACTGGCGTCATAGGCTGTGCGGTCGGCGGGCGGCGTGCAGGCTTCGTTTTCCACGCAAGCGGCGTATTCCAGGTTCGTCACCTCGTGCTGGCCCAGCCAGAAGGCGCTGACGCACACTTCCGGCCCGGCTCCCGTCTGGTAACAGCCCCCCGGCACGTAGACCACCGCCAGCCCGTTGATCGTCTCCACCAGCGGAGTCCAGTCCTCGTTGGGCGACCCGGCGGGCAGCAGGCTGACCCCGGCGGGACTTTCTGCGCCCGTCTCAGCCTCGCTCTCCGGCGGCAACACCTCACCGCCGCTCTCAGCATCTGGCGCAGAGGGAACCAGCGCGTCGGCGGGCGCGACCGGCACCACGCTGCCGGACACATCCGGCGGTGGGAAGACGTAGACCTTCGCCTGCGCAGCGTCCACCACGTACAGGCGACCCGTCGCGTCGAAGGCCAGGCCCGCCGGCGAGCGCACGCCGAACGCGCCCGTCTCCAGGCTGTCCGACTGGTTGAAGGAAAGCACAGGCTCCCCGGCCAGGTTATAGGCGACGATGCGGTGCCGGTCGTCCATGTCCACCGCGTAGATCAGCGTGCCATCCGGGCTGACGGCGAGGTAGGGGCGGTTGTACGACTGGCGATTGCGGAACCACATATTCACGTCGAAGGTGCGCAGCGGCGCGCCTGTCAGGTCAAAGACCTGGATGCGCTTGTTCCACGCCTCAGCCACGTATAGCTCGCGCGAGACAGGGTTGAAGGCCAGGCCAACCGGCTCATCCACCTGGCCCAGGCCCGTCCCACCGCTGCCAATGTCGCGCACCCACTCGCCTTCCGGCGTGTAGACACGGATGCGCTTGCCGCCTGTATCAGCCACGTAGACCAGCCCATCGGGGCCGATCTTCAGCTCGCGCGGCCCCCACATCGCTTCCGGCGACGGGTCCGAGGCCGGCACACCCTCGTGCCCCCAGGCGCGCACGAAGTCACCCTCCCGCGTGAAAACCGCCACGCGGTTGTTCCACGTATCGGCCACATAGAGCAGCCCATCCGGGCCGACATCCAGGCCCCAGGGCTGGCGCAGTCCCCCACCAAGGGGCGCGGTCGCCGGGTCGCCAATGCTGCGCAGGAACTCGCCCTGCGCGCTGAACACAGCGATGCGGCTGCGATCGGTGTCGGCCACGTAGATCGCCCCGTCCTCGTCGAGGGCGATGCCACGCGGCCCGATCATCCCGGCCACTTCGCCCAGCGTGCGCTCGGCGGCGATCTCGCGGTAAACGCGGTCTTCGAGATACTCCGGCTCGCGGATGTTGACCGTGCTGCTGCCGATCCCCGCGTCCCACACCTGGGCGGCGATCTGCTTGTCCACAAAGAAGTACATGCGGTCGGAGACGGGCCACTTGCTCACGGCGAAGCGGTCGTCGCTGGCGCACTCGTTGACGACGGCTTGCTCGCACGAGCGGCGGAACGCGGCGCGCTCTTCGTCGGTCGTCCCCAGGCTGGCCTCAGTCTCACAGCGGAACTGTTTGGACTCAATGCACATGGCCTGCCCGTAAGTGCTGTAGTCGCGGTTCCACCAGATGTCCCACAACCCCTGACGGTAGTACGGCGCGGCGATGTTGGCCTTGTCCGTGCTGAACACCTTCGCCACGCGGTCGTAGGTCAGGTTGAAATACTCTTGCATCGGCCACCACAGACGGATATAGTCGAATTCGTAGTAGCGGTCGCCCAGAATGGTGCGCACGTCGCCCACCTTCTTGCTGCCGACGACGACCACGCGCGCCCCCTCCAGCGTGCCGGGGTCCACGCTACCCGCCTCCCCGCGTAGGAAGCCGTAGTTGGAATAGTGGCGGAAGTACCACGTGAAGGGCCACGACGACTCATCGTCGAAGACGATGCGCATGGCCGTTCCCTCGTTGGTGATCGCCGCAATGCGATCCACCTCGTCCATCACCGTCTTGACCGCCGGGCCGGAGTGGGCATAGACCAGGAACTCAGTCGCGTAGTCGTAGTTGATGAAGCAGGCCAGGATCGCCGCGCGCGCCGTCAGCACCGCCAGCACCAGCGCGCCAGCGAGCACCGCCGCGCGGCCAAGCTGCCCCCAGCCCAGCGGACGGCCCAACCGCCAGATGACGTAGACCGCGCCGCCCAACACCAGCAGCGCGCCCAGCCAGCTCCCGCTGGCGATCAGGTCTTCCAGCGAGCGCCCGCCGAACGACGCCCGCCCGCCCCACAGGCCGAGCACGCCGCGCCCCAGGGCCAGCACTGCCAGCGGTAGCGCGCCCAGCAACACCAGCCAGCCGCTCGCACCAAGCGCACGCCAGCGCACGCCATCAACGACCTGACCCAGCCACCAGCCAGTGACCAGGATCAGCGGGACGGTGAGATGCGTCGTCAGCCAGGGCATCTTCTCCCCGGCGATGGTCAGGCCGAGCAGCATGGCTACAGACCACCAGCCAGCCAGCGCCAGGAAGGGCAGCGCGCCGATCCATTCGCGGTCGGCGGCGCGGCGGGCCAGTTCCTCGGCCAGGTCAAACGGCCTCGTCAGGCGCAAGGACCGCGCCTCGCCAGGGTCTGGATCGGGGTCATGCGGGGCCGCAACAAGCGTCGGCTGCGCCGCCAGTGGAGCCTCCTCCCCTGTGACGACCGGCGCGGCCTCCGCCTGCGCCGCCGCCAGCGCGTCCAGGACGCGGTCGCGCCGCCAGCACCACAGCCTGACCAGCCCCAACCCGCCCGCGCCCAGCGCCCCAATCAGCGGCAGGAACTCGTAGACGAGCAGTTGGGTGAGCAGGTAGTAGTACTGCGGCTGGCTGCCGCGCCGCACCCCCTGCTGCTCCAGCCAGTAGCCGAGCGAACCAATCATGCCCGTCACCAGTCCGTACTGGTTGCTGAAGACGGTGGTGAAGAAGAAAGCGAAGATTCCCAGGAAGATCGCCGCCGCCGGAAGCCAGCGCCGCCAGTTCCAGGCCAGGCCCACTGCCGCCGCCACCATCAGGAACGGCAGCAGGGCGGGCAGGGTCGCCTCCAGCGTGGCCCGGCCCTCGATGGAGTTCGGATTGTAGTCTTCCAGGTTGTAGCCCGCCCAGAACAGCGGGAACGCGGCCAGCCAGGGCAGGATCAGCGTGCCAATGACGATCAGTACGTCGAAGATCGGCTGGCGGTTGAGGAAGTCCCACAGGTTGGTCAGCAGCCGCGTACCGAGCACGGCCAGCGTGATCAGCGTGCCCAGCACCCAGGCAACGATAATCGGCGTGTTGTCATAGGCCTCACCGTCTGCGGCGTGCACAGCGGTCGGGTCCACCGCAAAGGGCTTGGTTGTCGTCTCGCTGACATGACTGCGCCGCTCGAACATCACCAGGACGCTGGTCACCAGCAGGGCCACCAGCAGGATAATCAGCAGCGTCCGCCAGGGAAGCGCCAGCCGGCCCGGAAAGACGAAGACAGCGCTGAGGAACAGGGCGAAGAGCAGCCCCAGCACGGGCAGGCCCACCCAGGTCAGCAGGCGGACGAACATCGGCCCATTGAACTCGGTTGCCACGGTGAATTCTTTCGTGCCATTCTGCCCGTACAGCAGATCGGACTCGCTGCGCACCGTGCTCTGCGTCCAGATGTCGCCTGGCTTGATCACGTCCAGCACGGCCACCATCCACAGCGCCACCGCTGCGCCGAGGATCAGCCCGGCCACCAGCGCGTAGAACGCCGAGCGCCCGTCCCCCAGCCAGCCCACCAGCGCCAGGGCCACGCCGCCCGACGGCTCGCCGTGCCGCATCCGGCGCACGACGCCGCTCAGCGCCAGCGGCACGTAGATCACGGCGAACAGCGGGACGATCAGCCAGGCCGCCGACGACACAGCCCACAGTGGCGACAGCAGCAGGCGCAAGAGGCTGCCCATCGTCACGGCGAAGAGACCCGTCACGACCAGCAGCAAGGCGTGCCCGGCTACCCGCTGCGGCCAGGGCGCTTCCCAGGCCGTGGACTCGCGCGGACGGCGTTGGATGCCCACATCCTGCACCATACGCAGCAGCCAGTACAGCACCAGGAAGCTGCCGAAGATGGCGATGTAGATGAAAGCCACTTCTTTCGAGGCCAGCATCCCGATCAGGCCGGCCGCCAGCACCCACAGCCAGGCCGGGCGGCGCACAGGAACGCCATCCACGTACTGCACAGTAGCGTAGAGGATGACCAGCGCGAAGAAGATCGTCGGCGTGTCGTGACGGATGTAGCGGTTGTAGTACATCAGCTGCGGCGAGATCAGCAGCAGGCCCGACGCGATCAGCGCGCCCGTCCGCCCCAGCCAGCGTCGGAACAGCCAGGGGAAGCCCACGATCAGCACGCCCAGGATGGCCGGGTACAGGCGCGCGGTGAAGTCGCTGTCGCCGAACAGGAAATAGGAGAGGGCCGTCATGTGGAAGAGCAGCGGGCCGTGCATCAGCGGGGTGTGGCTGAACTCGCCGTATTCGGACAGCCGCCACGAGTAGTAAGTGTGCAGACTTTCGTCATGGCTCATCACGCGGGTGCCCAGGTCATAGAAGCGCGTGATCAGCGCCAGCAGCAAGAGCACCGCCAGCGCCAGGCCCTCCCAGTTGACAGCGTAGGCGCGCGTCAGCGCCTGCGTGACAGCGCGCTCGTGCGTGTCCGGCGAAGAAATGGAGTGTTCGCGTGTGGCCATTCGGTCAACTTTCCTGGAGTCGTCGCGCCGCGCGGCTCTCCGCGCCTGCGCCAATGTGCCATCCTGCCGGCGAGGTCCCACAAGGCCAGTCGTTCACCTCACCCCTGTTTTGCTGCGCTCAACTTCCCCCCCTCCGTTCACGGCTGAGGAGGTTAGGGGGTGAGGTCAACCCGCAGCCGCCCCCCTCGCCCTCTCAGTGCGCTGCGCCCAGCGCCGCCTGCGGCGAGACGGTCGCCTGCGGCATGGGCGCAGGGCTGGCCCCCACCTGTCCAGCCAGGGCGACCGTCGCCAGCGGCAGCGCACCGGGGTACCCGCCCGCTTCATAGGCCTCCACCGTCTCGGTGACGCCCGGTGTCGGCGAGGCCATGACGATGGGGCGTGGCTGCTGCGGCGCAGCCTCGGCGCGCACCCCTTCGCCCGCCAGCAATGGCAGCGCCCCGGCCAGCGCCAGCGCGATTGCCAGGGCCAGACTCAGCCCCGGCAGCCACAGCGCAGCCAGCGCGCGGGCGCGCGAGCGCGGCGAGCGAACTTCACGCCACACGCCCGCCCATGCCGCCGCGACCGGCGCAGCGGATTGCCGCCCGATCACGGCCAGTTCGTCGCGCAGGTCGCGGGCGACTCGCTCTTCGTGGGCCAGCGCCGCCCGGCAGCGCGCGCACGTCCGCACGTGGTTGGCGACGCGCGCCTCCTGCGCCAGGCTGAGCTGCCCGTGCACGTAGCGCGTGAGCAAATGGGTTACATGACGGTCGCGCATATTTCACACCCTGGTGACTGGTTATTGGTTGTTAGTTCTTGGTAAGAACGACTGCGTCCGTTGTATGCTGACACCAACCAGCAACCAATAACCAAAAACCAACAACCAATAACTCCTTCTACACCTGCCACAACTCGGCCAGCGCCGCCGCGTCCGCCGCGCTCATCGCCTGGCGAAGCTGCTCGTGCGCCAGCCGGACGCGGCTCTCCGCCGTCTTCTGCGGGCAATCCATGATCGCCGCCATCTCGCGGTAGGTCAGCCCTTGCCCATAGCGCAGAGCGACCGCCTCGCGCAGCCGGGGCGAGAGCGTCGCCAATGCCTGGCGCAGCGAGTCGCGCAGTTCAGCCCAGGCCGCGCGATGCTCCGGCCCTTCGTCGGCGGGCGCGGGCGGCTCCACCCCGATCGACAGCAGATGGGCCAGCGCCACCGTCGGCAGCCACTTGCGGCGGCGAGCGTTGCGGCAGCGGCTGATGGTGATCGTGTACAGCCACGTGCGGAACGCGCCGCGCGCCGGATCGTAGCGATGCAGGTTGCGGAAGGCGTAGACCATCGCCTCTTGCAGCACGTCCTCGGCATCCTGCTCGACCAGCAGCACGCTGTAGGCCAGCCGGTACAGGCTCGGCGCGTGCCGCTCGTAGAGCGTGCCATACGCGCCCTGATCCCCGGCCAGGCAACGGGCGATCAGCTCCATCAGGTCCGGGTCATTAGCCGGCCCTGGCAGGTCTTGTGGCGTTTCGCGCACGATGCTCATACTACACCCCAGCCCCGCCCTATTCCTCAGTGACGCGCTCGACGCCATACACGTCGTTACGCACCCACAGCGTCAGCCGCCCGCCGCTCATCGGCTTGACCGCCGAGTCGCCGCGATAGAACCAGAGGATCGCGTCGCGCCACGAGAGCGTGTCAATGTCCCATGCCTGGCGCACGATCAGGTCCTTGCCCACGTAGGGCGCGCCCATGCGCGGCGGATCGTCGCGGGCGGGAGCGATCACCGCCGCCGAAGTCACCTCCGCACCCAGCCCATCCACGAAAATCGTGTTAGGGTAATCGCGCAGCGCCCAGGCCAGCGCCCCGTCCGGCGGCACCTGGGCGGTGACTGTCAGCAGGCGCGGCTCGCCGGTGGCGCGCAGGCTCATTTCGCGCAGCGTCTCGCGCATCTCGTACACGTCGGCAGTCACCGGGTCACTCACCCATAGTTCGCGCGGGTCGCCCACCCGGCTGAAGGCCGCCCGCCCGCCCAGCCCGGCGCTGATCAGCAGCAACACGGCCAGCGTGCCCAGGGCAAAGCCGCGCCAGGCCGCGCGCGCGCCCCACAGGCTGCCCACCAGGAAAAACAGCACGCCGTTGAGCAGCGAAACCAGCGCCGTGACCAGCAGGCGAAGCTGGATGAAGCCCAGCACATAGGCCCAAGCGAACACGCCGGGCTGTACCTCGATCGAGCCGATTTGTTGGGTTTCGAAGTTTGTGGCGCGGCTATACAGATCGGCGAAGAGCCGCTCGACCAGCGCGCCCAGGTCGGTCACTTCGCGCGGCAGGTCATAGAGAAGCTGCTTGCCGAGCAGAATCACGCTCAGCCCCACCGCCAGCCACAGCCCAAAGGTGATCAGCGCGTGCAGCGGCACGCCCCAGCCCGGCACGTCCCACAGCACACCGCCGCGCTCGGTCAGCCAGTCGGTGACGCGCAGCGCGACCAGGACAGTCAGGGGCAAGGTGATCCACAGAGCATGGCCCGCGCCCGCCCCGCTGTAACCCACCGACCAGACGATGCCGGCCAGCGCCCAGCCGGCCAGCGCCCGCTCGAAGAACCCGCCCTGGCGCACCGCGTGATACAGCGCCAGCAGGCCGAAGACGACGATGCCTGGCTCGTAGCGCAGGGCCACCCACGCCGGGAAGGCCGTCGCCACGCCCGCCGGTCGCTCGGCGAAGCCGCGCAGCCCGGCCCACAACACCTGGCCGACCGAGGTCAACCCCGCCGGCACCCAGTAAAAGACCGTCGCCACGCCCACAACGACCAGCGCAGCAGCCAGCGCGCCCCCCGCCCAGGGCCAGGCCCGCACCGTCCGGCGCAGCCCGGCGGCAACGGCAGAATCCGGATCATAGTCATCAGTCAGCCAGGCGAAGATGAGGCCGAAAGCCAGCCCCAGCAAGGTCAGGAAGCCCGCTGGCTCGGCCAGAAAGACCATCGCCGCCAGGGCCACCGTCGCCAGGACCGCCCAGCGCCGCTCGCCCGTCTCGATGAAGCGCAGCGTCAGCCAGGGGGCAAGCAGCGCCAGCAGCAACGTCCAGGTGACGCCGCTCATCGTCCGCGCGGCCAGCACCGCTACCGGCGAAATCGCCAGCAAGAAGCTGAGAATCAGGGCGGGCAGCGGGTTGAGGTAGCGCCGCCACAGCGCCGGGGCCAGCGCCAGCAGCACGCCGGCCAGCGCCACCGGCAGCCGGGCCAGCGTCTCGTCCGCACCCCCCGTCACGCCGAAGGTGAGCGCGTTCAGGGCGAAGGTCAGCGGGCTGTCGGCGACGAGCACGCCCCCTGGCACGTGCCCGTCCACTTCGCGCAGCGCGGCCAATGCCTGCCGCGCCTGGGCATCGTCCAGCGGCGCGCGATCCAGCGCGCCCACGCGCAGCACCAGCGCCAGCGCCGCCAGCGCCACATAAAGCAGTGCTTCCGGCGTCACGCGGACGCGCAGCGCCGCCCCCAGCGGGATCGGCTGCGTGTCGGCTTCGTCGGGGTGCGGCTCGCCAAAGGGCAGCGCCGCCTCGTGTGACCGTGCGCTCATCAGATGCTCGCCTTCATTCACCCCGGCCTGACGCGATAGACGGCCACACTGCCTACCTCGCACACCGGCGTCAGAATCTGTTCGAACTTCGTCAGTCCCAGTTCATACTCGCGCTGGCGGCCCGCGTCGTCCCCGGCAAGCTGATAGATCATCGTCCGCTCCGCCCCGCCGACGACGATGTAGTCAATGCCATAGCGGTCAATGATCTGCCAGGCGCGCGCCCAGTCCTGGGTGGTGTAGAGGTCCTGCACGTCGCTGGCTCGGTCGCGGCGCTCGCCGTTCTCCAGGCGGTAATCCGTCACCTCTGCATACGTCGAGCCGCGCCACTGCCGCTCGTGATTCTGCCAGCCGATCAGGGTGGGGATGCCCGTCAGCCCGCTGAAGCGGCTCTTGTGCGGCTCGTAAGCGCCACCCGGCGCTTCGGCCAGCACCGCCCCGCCCCCGCTTTCCAGCGTAGCCAGGCATTGGATGGCCGCGTACTCGTCTCCGCTGACCATCGTCGGCGCGCCGTCCAGCGTCAGCGCGGGCAGCGACTCGCACAGAACGGTCTCCCCTGTCTCGGCGGCGGCGCGCTGGCACTCGGCGCGGCGATCCTGGGCGGCAAGCCGCCCCGTGTCCACCAGGGCGCGGGCCTGCGTGGCCAGGACGGGGTAAGCCATCCCCGCCGCGAAGAGCAGCACCAGCGCCGCCGCATAGATGCCCCGCAGAACAACGGCGCGGCGGCTTGTACCAATCCCGATCCTGGTGAACCTGCCCAGCACCGACCACGCGCCGAACGCCGCCGCCATGCTGAACAGAATCCAGCCCTGGTAATAGAGCTTGAAGACGGTGTTGATGCGCACCCCGAAGTTGTCGCGCAGGTAAACGAAGTCCGGCGCGACGGTCAGCACAGCCCCCGCCCCAACCAGCAGCAGGGCGAAGCCGGTCGCCGGGCTGAGTGCGCCAGCGGCGGAATCGCCGTCAGCCGCCGGGCGCGCAAACAGCCGCCCAACAACCAGCGCCACCAGCAGAAAAATCCATAGCTCCGACGGCAGCCCGATCAGGCGGCGCGCCAGAATGTCCGGCAGCAGGTCGCCCAGGCTCGCGCCGGGGTCAGTGCTGCCGAAGACGGCCCCGCGCATGTCGCTGTCCCAGGCCAGCAGCCCCAGTACGCCTGTCACCAGAACGAACGCCGCCGCCAGCAGGCCCGCCGCCAACAGGCCCGCTCCCCAGTTGAAGCGCCGGCCTGCCCGCCGCATCTCCGCCAGCAGGAAGCCGCTCAGCAGGACGAGGAAGACGCCGAACTGCAAGACGAACTGCGACCATCGCGTCGGATAAATCACGTTGGGCAGCACGCCGCCCGCCTGCGACGTGAACGAGATCAGCCAGGGCAGGTAGAAGACGAGCGTCAGCCCGCCAAGAATCGCCGCAAAGCGGACGATGCCGGCCAGGTCGCGCCCGTGCAGGACGCCGTTCCCGTTGCGCAGCAGGCGACGCAGCGCCTCCGCGCCGACCAGCAGCGGCAGGTAGATGGCGTCCCACGAGTTGACGAAGACCATGCCGCCCACCCAGATGGCATAGAACGGATATTCCCAGCGGGCCAGCCCGCGCCCACCCAGCACCAGTGCCAGCGCCAGCCCGACGGCCAGCACCGCGAAGGGCAGCGCCAGCACGTGCGGGTGCAGGTCGGCCAGCACGAAGCTGAAATTGGGGAACTCGGTGATCGGCTGGATGGGGTGCGGCGCGCCGCTCAGGTCGCGGTCGTGAACAACACGGCTGTAGCGCCAGCCCATGCCATATGTGAACTCGAAGCGATCCAGCGGCAGGCGCGGCTCGTCCCAGTCGGGCACGCCGTCGCCGTCGGCGTCAGCCGGGACGCGGCGCAGAGTCCCGTCCTCAGCGAACATTTCGCTGCTGCCGGCGCGCCCCTCTACGTCCCAGAAGTCGAAGTAAGCCGCGTCCACCAGCCCCGGCGTATAGCCGCGCCAGGGCAGCTCGACCAGCGCCGTGCCCAGGTTGCCCATCAGCACCAGGAAGCACAGCCCCAGCACGCCCGCCCCCAGCGCGTTGAAGCGCGCCGCCGCGCCACGCCGTAGAGCGTCCGCGCGCACCAGGTTGTAGACCACGCCCAGCGCGCCGATGCCGGTCAACGCAAACACGAGCGCAATGGTGATGTTGAAGGCCATGCCGCTCGACACACTGCTCAGGTCGGCCAGCATGGCGATGATCACGTAGCCAAAGTAGTAGTAGCTGATCGCGTAGCCGCTCAGCCAGGCATCCTGCGGCGGGAAGGTCTCGCTGGCACGGATGGCGTTGATGAACATGATCTCCATCGGCTTCTCGGTGCTGGCCATCTCCGGGTTGTGCGCCCGGAACATCGCCCAGCCGAAGAGCAGCACCAGGAACAGCACCTCCGTCACCACGACCAGCGGCCAGTGCTCGCCCAGCCAGGGACGCAGCGGCGGGCGCTCGTCCCAGCGCCACACGGCGACCGCGCCCAGCGCGACCACCACCAGCCAGGCGAAGGCTATGCCCGCCGGATCGTTGCGCAGCAGGCCGACGCTGCCCAGAAACCAGAAGACAAACCCGGTCAGCATCAGCCCGGCAGCGCGGGCCAGCGTATAGCCCCGATCCGGCAGCGCGCCCGCCAGCCGGTAGAGCAGCGGCCACGCCGCCGCGCCGGCCAGAGTCACCAGCAGCCACCAGCGCAGCACGAAGCCGCCTTCGCGCCCCAGCCAGTCAGCGATCAGCGAAACGTCCATACACTCCCTGCTCAGCAGAGCGTGCGCACCCCAGTTGCCAATCCTTGACCTCACCCCCGCTCGGCGCTGAAGCGCCTCACCTCCCCCTCTCCGTAAACGGAGAGGGGGAAAGGCCGAGCGTAGCGAGGCCAGGGGGTGAGGTCAACCAGTCGCCAGCTCTCGACCTCGCCCCCGTCGCGCTTCGCGTGACTTCTCCCTCTCCACGTTGTGGAGAGGGGGCAAGCCGAGCGCAGCGAGGCTGGGGGTGAGGCTACGGCCAGCGCCACACGTATCACTGACAACCTTTGCACGCGCCCCTTCACAGCAACTTCTAGCGCGCCTGGGCGACCGGCTCACCCAACGTCGCCCCTGCCACAACGCGGTAAATCTTGTCCGTATAGACCTGCGCCGGCGGGCAGGCCGCCGCGTCGGTGATGGCCGTGTTCAGGCAGCGGTCGGCGCTGTACTCCAGCGTCAGCAAGCCCGCCGCCACCATGTCGTCAAACTTGGCCAGGCCCTCGGCGTGCCCCGCCGTCTGCAAGCCCGTAGCCAGGTCAAGCACAATGTCCCCGTAGAAAGCCCGCTCCAGCGCGCCGACGACGATGTACTCGATGTCGTAATGGTCCATCAGGCGCAACGCCGCGCGGATACCTTCCTCTCCGCCCAGCGAGTAGAAAGCCGCCGCGTTGTTCTCGCGCGTCTGCACCAACAGATTCATGTCCTGCAGGCTGTGCTGCTGAATCTGGTGGAAGCGCCAGCCGAGCATGGTCGGCAGCCCGGTGTAGATGCTGATCCGCCCGCCCCAGTGATATTCGGACGGGTACAGATGCGCCTCCATGACCACCGGCGTGCCTTCAACGTTCTCTTGCAGCCAGCGGATCATGTCGTAATCGCCGTCCAGCCGGAAGTACAGCCCGGACTCGCCGTGAATGGCATATTTCATGTACTCCATGCCGTCGAGCGTCAGCGGCGTCGCGTCTTTGTTGAAGCGATCCAGGGCGCGCGCCCGCGTCGCCAGCACGGGGTACAGCGCGGCGATGGTCAGCAGCACGGCCAGCCCGCCCTGCCACAGCGCACGCAGCAACGGGTGCCAGCGCCTGGCGCTGTGCAGCATCCAGGCCAGCCCTACCCCGCCGACAATACTCAATAGGAACCAGACCTGCAAGTAGAACTTGAACACCGTGTTCTGGCGGCCAATGTCGCCATCCAGCACCACCAGCTCCACACCCAGCGAGATGGCCAGCGCCAGCACAATCAGCGCGTTGAGGGCGCGCACCAGCGCGCTCTGCCCCGGCAGGAAGAAGAGCAGCGCAGCCCAGGCGATCAGCGGCCCGGCCAGTTGAGCGACCGCTGCCTCGCGCACGCCATAGACGACTGACACGATCAGCACCAGCAGCAGCCCTCCGCCAATCCCCAGCACCGGCACGGCCAGCCCCTCCAGCGCGCGCACGCGGACCGTCCGCAGCCAGCGCGCCGTCTGCCAGACGAGCAGCGAGATCACCAGGAAGATGAAGGTGCCGTGCACGTACAGGTACGCCCACAGCGGCGTCGTCTCCTGTTCCCAGGGCTTCACCGACTCATAGGCGGTAGCGAAGTAGGCCGTGAACGGCAGCCCGACGACGAAGGTCAGCCCGACGAAGAGCGCCACCCGCCCGATCCACGCCCACAGCAGCCGCCGGTCGAGCCGGATGCGCGCCGCGATCAGCGCGGCAGTATAGAGAGCGATCACCAAGACCAGCCCGGCGATCATCCAGGCGACGACGCTGGACAGGCTGAGCGTCACAGGGTCCACCGTCACTCCACGCGCCGCCTCCTGGTCAGCCTGCGCCCGCTGGAAGAAGTAAAAGCCCAGGCGAGCAGCCAGCATCACCGGCAGCACCAGCAGAATCAGCCATAGCTCGCGCGCCCGGCCCGGACGCAGCCAGTCCTGCAACCGCGCGGCGATCTCCGGCGGATCGCCGCGCCGCGTCCGCACCGCGCCCAGCCAGGCGACGAAGGTCAGCCCGGCCACGCCCAGCAGCAGATAGGTGATCCAGTCCCAGGAGTTGGTCGGGCGCAGCACGCCGACGGCCAGCGCGCCCAGCCCAAGGGCCAGCCCCGCCTCCCACCAGGTGCGCAGGGCGTACCCCGCGCCGAGGATCTCGGCCAGCAGCCAGAGGATAACCAGCAGCGTCACCGGGAAGGCGATCATGTGCGCGTGCAGGTCGCCGTAGAGGAAGGTGAAGTAGGGCATCTCGGCGATGGCCCCGTGCCCGGCCCCGTCCGGCAATTCGCTGATGATGCGCGTCGGCCCCCAGTACCAGCGGTGCGTGTGCATGGGCAGCGGCTGCCCATCCAGCACCTTGCTCAGCCCGCCAAAGAACGCGCCGATCTGCTCGCGCAGGTTGCCCAGTTCATACTGCCACAGGCGCAACAGCGGCGGGTGCTCGGCATAGTCCTCGATGGTCGCCTCCACGCGCCGCTGGGCGGCGTCGGTCACGACGAACACGTCGCTCGCCTCAACCGGCTCCTGGCCGCCGTGCTCCGCCCGGAACTTCTTCACTTCCTCAGCGTAGAATTTCTGGTAGAGCTGATCGCGCTGAGCCTGAATCTCCTGGCGGCGCACCTGTTCAAACAGCGGCGGCTGCGACCAGCCGTCCAGCGCTGCGACGTTCGTCACCACGACGTGCAGCGTGCCTAGGTTGCCGAGCACCACGGCCAGCAGCAACGCCAGCAGTCCGGCCAGCCAGGCATTGCCCTTTGGCGGGCGCGGCTCGTCTGCCCTCCGCTCCGCCCCGCCTAGTAGGGGCGTACTGCTATACGCCCCGGTCCCCTTCTCTGGCCCGACTGGTTCAAGAGCAGACAGATATTCGGAGTATGCCGAATTAGAGGCTATCCCTGACTCTACCTCACCCCCACTCGGCGCTGACGCCCCTCGTTGCCCCCTCTCCATGCATGGAGAGGGGGCGGGCCAAGCGGAGCGAGGCCGGGGGTGAGGTAAATCGGGCGGGCCAATCTCTGCGCTCTCTCCAGCCCTCTGCTCCGCCCCGCCGGCAAGGGGAGATGTGTAATACGCCCAGGTCCCCTTCTCTGGCCCGACTGGTTCAAGAGCAGACAGATATTCGGAGTATGCCGAATTAGAGGCTATCCCTGACTCTACCTCACCC
>JAGPFT010000010.1 GCA_018056405.1 Anaerolineae bacterium | reverse complement strand
AATCTGGCCTATACTGTTCTATAACGTCACAGAAACATAACGGCTGTCACCAGCTCCCCAGCCCAAAGGAAACGAAGCCCGCGATGGCGCGCATGTCCCTCCTCCAACCCGGTGATACGCTTGGCGAATATGTCATCAAGTCGGTCATTGGCAACGGCGGCTTCAGCGTCGTCTACCTGGCCGAAGACCTCACCCTGGAGCGCCCGGTCGCCATCAAACAGCTTGACCGCGCCGATTTCACAGTCGAGGGATCGCGCGAGTGGTTCGTGCGCGAAGCACGGCTGACGGCCAGCCTCACCCATCCGAACATCGTCAACATTCACGCCCTGCGCGAAGAGGGCGATTCGCTCTTTCTGGTCATGGAATACCTGCCCGGCGACCTGCTCACGCTGCTCAGCGAGCGCGGCCCCCTGGATCGAGCCACGTTGCTCGCTGTCGCCGCCGACATCTGCCGGGCGCTGGACACGCTGCACCAGCGTGGAGTTATTCACCGCGACATCAAGCCAGAGAACATTCTCTTCGCCCAGCCCCGCCACTTCAAGCTGGCCGATTTCGGTCTGGCGCATATCCATCCGGCTCAGCGCTACGGGGCTGCCGACGATTCCGGCCCGCAGCCGGGCACGCTGCTCTACATGTCGCCGGAGCAAGCATTGGGGCACGCGGTCACGCTGCGCTCCGACCTGTACTCGCTGGCGGTTGTGCTCTACGAAGCGGTGACCGGGCACTACTACCTGGAATACGACGAGGAGCGCGACGGGGACGACACCCTGCTCGACTTGATTGTAGAGGTAGAGCCGCTGCCAATTGAGCCGGGCCACCCGTCTGTACCCCAGGCCATTGCCGATCCTCTGCTGCGAGCGCTCAGCAAGATGCCCGCAGATCGCCCGGCAAGCGCGCGCGAGTTCCTGGCCGACTTGAAGCGAACATTGGGGCCGCGCCAGCGCAGCACCCCGCCCCGTGCCGCTGATCGTCCACGCAACGGTTCGCGTCCAGCGCTCCCGCCGGCGCTCCTGCACGAGTTGGCTGCCATTCGCCGGCTGCGCGACAGCGGCTCGCCCGAACAGGCCGCGCATCGCCTGCGCCCGCTGCTCGCCCGCTATGCGGAGACGCCAGAGGTGATCGCCGAGTGGGGCGAGACACTGGTCGCCCTCGGCCAGCTTCTCGATGGCTACGCAGCGCTGCTCGATGCCACCCGCCTCAAGCCCGATCTACCCTACGCCCAGCTTGCGCTCGCCGCCCTGTATCGCCGCGAATATGCGGATGAGCAAGCCGCCGACGATGCCACCGTTACCGCCATCGCCGCCGACCCCGATCTGGTCTACGCCATGCTGTACGAGACGCTGGTCGCGTCGCTTCCCCACTCCGAACGCTTCCAGCGCATGGTGGCACCGTTTCGCCGCGCCGCCGCCGAGCAAGGCACCGCACCCACCTGGCACACGCTGGGCATGGTGCTGGCGCTGCACCCTGACCACGCCGCGGCCAGCCAGCAAGCCTTCGAGGCGGCGCTTGCGCAAGACCCGGCCTATGGCCCCGCCTGGGTCGGGCTGGGCACCCTGCTGATCGCGTCTGGCCAGATCGAGCGCGGCATTGACATCCTGGAACGCGGCGCAGATGCGGTGTTCCCCACTCTGCCCGCCACTGATCCGCACAAAGCGCACACCGTCTACCAGCCGCAGCACCTCTACCTGGCGCTGGCCGTCGCCTGCGCGCAGCGCGGGGACTTGGAACGCAGCGTTGCCGCTGCGCGCGCCGTGCTGGAGATAGCCCCCCACGAGCTAGACGAGGATGCGCCTGCGCTCCTCGTTGCTTACCTCGCCGCCGCCGAGAACTGGCTCGCCAGGGGGGACTCCGCGCGGGCGGTCGTCCTGCTGCGCGAAGCCGCACCGCTGGCTGCGCGCTGGGGCGAGGAACGTATCCTCACTCTGCTGGACGCCGCACAAACGTCAGCCAACCCGCAGCACCGCCCCTCGGCGCAGTGGCAGAAGCCCTGTCCGGGCTGCGCGCCAATCTGAACCCGCCGGGCCGCACCGTCACCGCACGCCGCGCAAAAGCCGCTGCGCTTCAGTACTCTGTCCGATACTGGTAGGTGATGGTGACGCTTTCCCCAGCGGACACGCTGATCTCCCAGCGCAGCAGGTTATCGGCCTGACGCTCTGGCGTCACAGAATACTCGAACTGCCAGGCGTCCTTGTTCCAGGCATCCAGAATCGTCAGCGCCAGGTCTTGCGCGCCGAAATTCTGAACTTCCAACGTCACGTCGTGCAGGGTGTAGTCGTTACCGGCCTCGACCTGGTAAGTCTCGGTCGCGCCGCGCCGCACGCGCACGTCAGGCAGCCTGCCGACCGTCACACTACCCTCGCCGCCGGGGGGCGTCGTCTCGATAAAGTCGCTGCCCATGAACAGCCCGTCCTGGTAGGCGCGCACGATGCCCTCGGCCAACGGCGTTTCGGCGCTGTTGGCCACCTTGTAGATCACGTCCACTTCCTGACTGGCCGCCGCATTCCACACATGCAGCCGCCGGGCGTCAAAAGCCTCGTCCAGCAGGTTCACGAACAGGGTTTCACCGGGCCGGGCCGACACCTGTCCGAGCGGGTAGATATGCTGCAAGTCCACCCTGCCCGCCCCCAGGGCCGGCAGCGCAACCGGAGCCTCCGCATAGCCGACCGCGTACTGGTTGAAGGTCATCTGGCTCATCTGGTCAAGCTGCTGCGACAGGTCAACACGCCCGGCCAGCAGGTAGACAGTCGCCTCGTCCAGAACCAGCCCTGTGTTGTCAATCCGCGCGAAAAACGCCAGTTGTACGCGCCCATCCCCCAGGATGGTCATGTCGTAGGTCGGCGTCCAGAACGCGCCGGACATCAGATATTCCAGCTTGACCTCGCGCGTAGCCTCCGCGCCGCTCGCAGCGGGCGCGTCCCAGGTGACCACATAGGCGGAATACCCGCCAGCATACGGGATACTCGTCCCGCCATAGGCAACCTGCCCGTAGTACACGTCCGCCGCCTGGGGCGCAACGCGGTACTCGTGGACGCGGCTGCCGTCTTCGGTGAGAATCAGCGTGTCGGGGAAGGTGCCGGGCGGCAGCGACACATACGCCGTCCCTGGCGGGAGAATGACAGTATCGCGCACGAAGACAACATCATTGAGATACAGCCCCAACTCATCCGGCTGGCTGGCATAGGAGATGCCCCCGGCCCGCGCAGTGGTCGGGCGGAAATCAGGCAGTCCACCAGTGGCAACAGCCAGAATCGTGCAAGTGACGATAAGCAGAGTACGGCGGAACATGACAGCCTCCTTGCTCCAGCGAGCCGGTCAGTGATGCCTTAGTGTACCACCACTGGGACTCCGGGGAGGCAGGAGGCCGCGCCGGGGGTGCGTGCAAAGGTGATCAGCACTCGTTTGACGTGGAAGCATGGACCTCACCCCAGCCTCGCTACGCTCGGCTTGCCTCCTCTCCAGCATGGAGAGGGAGCGGCGAGGCCCGCGTCAGCAGGCCGCGCGGCGGGTGAGGTAAACCAGGGCGCAGCGGAGCAGCACCCCTCCCTGACGGGTTTTGTACGCACCCCCCGCCGGGGAAAAGCCAGCCTACGCGGAATTCTCCCCTTCCTGGTCGCGTTTCACGCTCAGCGCCTTCTGACTCGCGTCGCGCAGCAGCGGGCGAGCGCCCAGCCATTGGCCGTCGTCGGTGACCAGGTGATGCACCATGCCGTGCGCGTGCAGCCGCCAGGGTTCCCGCCCCGAATCGGGGGCGTATTCCCAGTGCACGATGCCGGTGTTGTGCGTCCACACCTCGACGCGGCGGTGCGCACCCACGTTGAAGATGTAGTCGAAGGTGGCGTCAATGATCCCGCCGTGACAGACCACCACAACCGTCGTCTCCGGGTCGCCGTTGCCGTGCCGGGCCAGGATGTCGTCCAGGAATGTTCCCACACGCACGCGGAACAGTATCCAGCTTTCGCCCGACTCGCTGATCTGCGTGTACGGGCACTCGGTGCCCCAGAAGTCCGCGTAGTGGATGGGCATGGCCTCCGCTGGCACCGGCCTGCCATCGGCATAGCAGTGGCCGAACTCGCGCAGCCGGTCGTCGGGCTGGGCCGTGATGCCCGTCGCAGCGGTGATCGCCGCGCTGGTTTCCAGCGTGCGCGCCATCGTGCTGGTGTACAGCGCGTCAATGCGCGCGTTCTCGGCCATCCACTGCCCCATCCGCTCGGCCTGTTGCCGTCCGAGCGGAGTCAGCCCGGCGTCTACATATCCGCCCTCCCAGTCATCCAGGTTGACGTAGCTCTGTCCATGACGTATAAGCAACAGGTGCACTGCTCTCTCCCCTCGCTGCTACAATCTGCCGCATTACGGCTGCGGACTGCGCTCGCCCAGGAACTTCACCCACACCTGGCGCTGGCGCGGCCCATCGAACTCCGCCAGGTAGACGCCCTGCCATTGCCCAAGCTGGAGTCTGCTCTCTTCCACAAAGATCATCGCGCTCGACCCAAACAGCGAAGCCTTGATATGCGCGGGCGAATTGCCCTCGCTGTGCCGGTGGCGCGCGTCGGGCGGAGCGATGTGCCCGTCTACGGTGAGCAGCATATCGCGCTGCACATCCGGGTCCCAGTTCTCGTTCACCGTCAGCCCGGCGGTTGTGTGCGGGCAATACAGGTGCAGCACGCCGTCCCGCGCCCCCATACGCGCCACAATCTCCTGCACCCGGCCCGTAATGTCCACCATCTCCGTCGCACGGCTTGTGCGAACCGTGAAGCGCTCCATCGTCCTCCTCGCTCCGCAGCAACCCCATCTGGGCCAGCGATTATACCCTGCCCGCGTGCCCGGCGCGCAAGCTGCGCGGATCGTGCGGCCCGGTCGCAGGGTGTATGCAAAGGTTTGGCAGTGATACGTGTGACGCTGGCAGTAGCCTCACCCCCGCTCGGCCTGCTGACGCGGGCCTCGCTGCCCCCTCAGCCACGACGTGGAGAGGGGGCAAGCCGAGCGCAGCGAGGCTGGGGGTGAGGCCAAGGAGCGCGACGCTGTTGCCTGACAGGTTTTGCCCGCCCCCGTCGCAGACCCACCATTGCCATTGCCGCTCGCGTGCGCTATAGTGGGCCACCATCTGACCGCACGTTAAAGAAGCAGAGGCCGGTGACCGTACCTACCGCTTACAACCCAACCTATTCTGAGAGCGAGATTCTCAGCGGCGTCCCGCAGCCCAAGATTCGCCCTGAGCGCTCGTTCTTACGTGAGTTGATCGAGACAGCGCTGCTCATCGCGGCCATCTATACATTCGTCAACCTGGCGACGGCGCGCTTCGTCGTGGACGGCAACTCAATGCTGCCCAACTTCAACACCGATCAGTTCATCATCGTCAGCCGCCTGTCGTACATCATGGGCGAGCCACAGCGCGGCGATATCGTCGTCTTCCATTACCCCTTGCAGTCGGACCACGACTTCATCAAGCGCGTCATCGGGCTGCCCGGCGAGACAGTGACCATTCTCGAAGGGCGCACGTACATTGACGGCAAACTGATCGAAGAACCATACATCCAGAACTTCTGCCGCGCCAAGTCGTGCGACGGCGAATGGATCGTCGGCCCCGACCAGGTTTTCGTGCTCGGCGACAACAGGGGTTCCAGCAAGGACTCGCAGGACTTCGGCGCGGTGGATCGTAAGTACATCGTCGGACGAGCTTTCGTGCGCTACTGGCCGCCGTCGGACTGGGGCCTGATCCAGCATTGGGACTACGAGAGCAATGGGGCACCGCTGCCGACCATGACGCCGACTAGCCCGCCAACCAGCACTCCCGAGACGGTGATGACGCCGGAGCCTGGCGCTGCTCCGCTGGGGCCGTTCTAGGCCAGCGGGCACAGCACGTGAGCGAGGCAACCCAGCCCATGCACGACATTTGCCCAGCCTGCCTGGTAGGCCGGATGAGACTGACTACTACGACCTTCGTACAGGTCCTCGATGGGACGCTGATCCACGCCCCGAACACGACGGCCTGGCAATGTGATACCTGCGGCGAGACCTACTTCGCCGACGCAACGCTGCGACGCATCGAGGCGCTGATCGGCACGGGCGGCCTGCCGCCCAACCGCTACAAGCCCTCGCTGCGCGAGTCGCTGACGCCGCCGGGCGAAGCCCCCGCCGCGCGCGACGAGTCCGCGCCGGATGCGCTCGGCTCACGCTCTGAGTAGGTGCGGAGTACCTCTATCACGACACAGCAAAAGGTACCAGCAATGGTCGTCAACCTCTGGCACAGGCTCCCACCGGGGCCGGACATCCCCAACAGCGTCTACTGCATCGTGGAGATTCCGAAAGGTAGCCGCAACAAGTACGAATACAGCAAAGTCGCCGGCGTGATCAAGCTCGACCGTGTGCTTTACAGCCCCATGCATTACCCCAGCGACTATGGGCTGATTCCCCAGACATACGCTGATGACGGCGACCCGCTCGACATCCTGGTGATGGTCAGCGAGCCGAGCTTCGCCGGTTGCGTGATCGAGGCGCGGCCTATCGCCATCTTCCACATGACCGACCGGGGCGACCCGGACGATAAGATTCTGGCCGTGCCCGCCACCGATCCGCTGTTCGATGACTACCGCGACATCGGTGACGTGCCGCGCCACTTCCTCAACGAAGTGGCCCATTTCTTCAAGACCTACAAAGAGCTGCAAGGCATCGAGGTCACACCTATCGGCTGGGAGAACGCCGAGAAAGCGCGCGAGGTCATCTTGCAGGCCATCGAGGCCTACAAGCGCAAATTTCCGCCGGAGATGGTGTAGACGCGGGGCGCAGAAGAAGCCTCAAAAGGCACAGAGAGCGCAGAGAAAGAGACTTCCGAAGTTTCTGAAAACTTCGGAAGTCTGATTCTGCCCGCATTCTCTGCATCTGTGCAGATCAAGAACTGCGCCGGGTGTGTGTAAAGTCTGTCAGGTGGGCTGCTGCGCCCTGGTTGACCTCACCTCCAGCCCCGCTACGCTCGGCTTGTCCCCTCTTCACGACGTGGAGAGGGGGCGGCAAGGCGCGCCAGCGCCGAGCAGGGGTGAGGCTAAGGAGCGCGGACCCTGGTGCCTGACGAGTTTTGCACGCACCCCTCACTTCGCCCGCGTTTCCCCAAAACGCCACACCAACGCTATAATCTGAAACGTTCGGAGCGGGAGTGCGGCTCCGGCACGGACACCCATCAGACCATCCGGCGGGCGCATGGAGACCATAGGGCGGGCCTCGCCTCTCCCCTTTGACCTGGACGGATACCTGCTGGCGACTCTTCAGCGCGTGCAGGGCCTCATGCCGTTCGATAGCGGCGGCCTGGCGCTGTTCAACGCTGCCAGCAACACGCTGGTATCCCACGCCTACCTGGGCGGTGCGGCGCTGCCTGTGCCGAGCACTCCGCTCGGTGAGGGCATCATCGGCCAGGTGGGGGCCAGCGGCGTCCCCTTGATCGTCAATGACATGCGCGCCGACGCGCGTTGTGCCTTGACCGACCCCCGTTCGCGGGCCGAGATGGCCGTCCCCCTGCTCCTCGACGGGCAATTGATCGGCGTGTTCCACGTCGAGTCCTACGAGCCGGGCGCGTACAACGAGGCGCATCTGGCCGTGTTGCAGGCCATCGCCGACCAGATGGCGCTGATCATTGACACCGCCTGCAAATACCGCGCCCTGGCCGAGCAGCACAACGCCCTGTTTGACGGCCTGTCCGCCCGCCAGCGCGAGAGCGACACGCTGCGGCGGTTGACCTCGATCACCAGCAGCACGGTTGACCTGGACGAGATGCTCACCCACGCCCTGCGCGAAGCCGCGCAGCTACTCGACTGCGAGGGGGCACAAGTGCTGCTGCCCGACCTGGCAACCTACCAGCTCATCGCCCACGAGCCGTCGCAGTTTGGCCTGGTGCGCGCCTGGGGGCCGGCGCTGTGGGCGCTCGATGGGCCGGGGCATCCGGTAGATGTGTATCACCGGGGCGCGGCCTATGTCAGCGCGTCGCCCGACGCGGATGCCGGGCCGGGGTGCCGCAACCTGCTGGCCTGCCCGCTCAACACGCGCAACCGCACACTGGGCGTGCTGCGCCTGGTCAACCGGCGCGCCGGCCCGTTCGGCGAAGCCGAGATCGCCATCGGCCAGGCCATCGCCAGCCAGATCGCCGTCAGCCTGAGCAGCGCGCAGATGCTCGCCGCTGAGCAGCGCCGCACAACTCTGCTCAACCAGATCAACCGCGTCAGTCAGGACTTATACGCCATGCTCGATCCGGACGTGCTGTTGTGCAAGACCGCCCAGCACATCCTGGACGTGTTCGCCCCGGATGCCGTGCACATCTTCCTGCTGGGAGCAGACCGGTGCACGGCACACCTTCAGGCAACCGCGACGCGGGCTGCCGGGCTGCACTTCCCGGACGATCTGCTCTTGCCGGTCAGCGCGGGACTGATCGGGCGAGCGATTCGGGCCGGACAGACACAGCTTGCCGACGGCGTGGAGGCGCGCGATGTCTTCGGTGAGGCATGGATCGAGGTCGAGGGCCTGCAAAGCTGTTTGATCGCGCCCTTGCGCCGGGCAGACGAAACCAGCGGGGCCATCGCCCTGGTGTCCACTGCTGTCGGTGCGTTCAGCGAGATCGAGCGCGACGCGCTGGAGACGCTGGCTACCCAGGTGAGCACGGCGCTGGAGAACGCCCAGTTCTACCACCAAGCGCAGCGGCGGCTGGTCGAGCAGGGCGTGGTGCACCAGATCGGCCAGGACCTCACCGCCATCCTCAACTACAACGACTTGCCCCAGGTGATGGTCGCTCACATGAACCGCGCCCTGAACACCTCGCGCTGCCAGGTAGCCCTCTACATGCCGGAGCACGACGCAGTGCGCGTGGAGGCGGATTTCAGCGCGCCGCACCTCGGCGATTCTGGCGACTCCGGTCGGACAGGCCAGCACCTACGTCTGGCTGAGCACACCGCCATTGCCGGCGCCATCCGCACGCGCCAGCCGGTAACCGTCTACGCACAGGACGGAGCCGCCCCCTCCGAGGCTGCCGCGCGCCTGCTGGAAAACGGCGAGTACAGCCAGCTTGTGGTGCCGATTGTCACCGCCAAGCGAGTGCTGGGCGTCGTGGATTGGACGGACAACCAGCCGGGCCGCCGCTTCTCGCCGGAGGACATCCGCCTGGCGCAAACGCTCGTCGCCCAGGCCGCCATCGCCATTGACAACGCGCTGATGTTCCGCGAGCTGGAGCAGCGCGCCGACGAGCTGGCCGAAGCCAACCGCCTGCGCAGCCAGTTTCTGGCGACGATCAGCCACGAACTGCGCACACCCATGAATAGCATCATCGGCTTCAGCGAGACGCTGCTCGACGGGCTGTACGGCGAATTGAACGAGCGCCAGGCCAGCCGCATGGAGCGCATCAAGCACAACGCCTACGCGCTGCTGGCGCTCATTGACGACCTGCTTGACCTGTCGCGCATTGACGCCGGGCGCTTGAAGCTGCACCCGGAGACGGTGAGCCTCAACACAGCCGTCGAAACCGCTGTCCAGGCCATAAGCGACGAGGCCGCCGCCAAAGGTCTGGCTCTGACCCTGGAACTGGCCGAAGACCTGCCGCGCATCCAGGCCGATCCGGAGCGTCTGTACCAGGTGGTTATGAACCTGCTCAGCAACGCTATCAAGTTCACCCCCCAGGGCGGCGTGACCATCATCACCGGGCAGACCGAACGCCAGGACCGCCGCTTCGTGCAGGCAACTGTTACCGACACCGGCATTGGCATTAGCCAGACCGACCAGGCGATCATCTTCGATGAGTTCCGCCAGGCCGATGGCAGCAGCACGCGCTCCTACGCCGGTACTGGCCTGGGCCTGGCTATCTGCAAGAAGCTGGTCGAGATGATGGGCGGGAGCATCTGGGTGCGCAGCGCGCCCGGCGAGGGCAGCACCTTCGCCTTCGCCCTGCCCGTCCCCGACGCGCCAGCAAGCGAGTGACCTCGGCCCCACAACAGCGCCCCGTCGCCAGGGCGCTGGCGATCAGGGGCCGCTTGAGTCAGAGACCCGCCAGAGATATTTCGGAGGAAACGATCATGCATTTCATGCGGCCCGATGCGCGCAGCGACCGGCGGCGCAGCGCCGCGCTGGAAGTGCTGGGGGCGGCGCTCGACGCCGTTGATCCGGCGGCAGCACTGCGCCGGACGCTGCACTGCGATGGAGACATGCTGCGCGTAGCGGAGCAGTCCTACGATCTGCGCCGCTTCCGGCGCGTCCTGGTCGTGGGCGCGGGCAAAGCCGCCGCGCCAATGGCCAGGGCGGTCGAAGAGGTATTCGGCGACCGCATCAGCGGCGGAACAGTCACCGTCAAATACGGCTACACAGCGCCGACCGCACGAGTGACGCTCCACCAGGCAGGGCACCCGGTTCCCGACAGCGCGGGCGTCGCCGGGACACAGGCGATGATCGCCCTGCTGGAGGACGCCGGCCCGGACGACCTCGTGCTGTGCCTGATCTCCGGGGGCGGCTCGGCACTGATGCCGCTGCCCGTGCCGGGCGTGACGCTGGAAGAGTTGCAGACGCTGACCAACGCCCTGCTGCGCTCCGGCGCGCCCATTCAGGCGTTGAACACCGTGCGCAAACACCTGTCGCAGGTATCGGGCGGGCAGCTTGCACGCCTGGCTTACCCGGCGACTGTCCTGGCGTTGATCGTCTCGGATGTGGTGGGCAGCCCGCTCGACGTGATCGCCTCCGGGCCAACGGTCGCCGATTCTTCCACCTTTCAGGACGCATGGGATGTGCTGGTGCGCTACGACGTGCTGGAGCAGACACCCCCCTCCATCCGGCGTCATCTGGAACGCGGGCTGGCCGGAGAAGTAGCGGAGACGGTCAAACCGGGCGACCTGGCCCTGCAACGAGTGCACAACGTGATCGTGGCCGACAACGCGCGGGCGGCGGAGGCGGCGGAGGTGCGCGCGCGGGCGCTCGGCTTCAACACACTGTTGCTCTCGACGTATGTGGAAGGCGAAGCGCGCGAAGTGGGGCGGGTGCTGGCGGCGTTCGCCAGAGAGATCATCGCGCATGGCCGCCCGCTGCCCGCGCCGGCGTGCCTGCTGCTGGGCGGCGAGACGACCGTCACCGTGCGCGGCACGGGCAAAGGCGGGCGCAACCAGGAACTCTCTCTGGCGTCCGCGCTGGCCATTCAGGGCGTGGAGGGCGTCCTGATAGCCAGCCTAGCCACAGACGGCACCGATGGCCCGACCGACGCCGCCGGGGGACTGGTGGACGGCACGACAGTGGCGCGCGGAGAGGCAGCCGGGTATTCGGCCTTTGAGGCGCTGGCTGCCAATGATGCCTACACCTTCCTGGACTGTGCCGGCGATCTCCTGGTGACGGGGCCAACCAACACCAACGTCAACGACCTGATGGCCATCTTCGTGGGCGCGCCCGCCTGAAAAGCTGTGAAGGGGGCACCTGCAAAGTCCGTCAGGTCGTTTGGCCGCCTCTTGTTTACCTCACCCCTCCCGCCCGGCCTAACGCGCCTCGTTGCCCCCTCTCCATGCATGGCCATACATTACCCCCATCTTTGGCCGTGCCCGTCCCCCCCATCCCCGACCCTTCCCCTACAAAGGAGGGAAGGGAGAAAAGCTACGGGTCTGCTCCCCTTCCCGCCGCGCAGCGCGGGGGAAGGGGCCGGGGGGATGGGGGCGTTTGTGAGTAACGCATAGTCCATGCGGTGAGGTCAATGCCCGGCAGCCAAACGTATCCCGAAAAGTGGGTGATCGTTGCGCGCCACAGGATGCTTTCTACCCGCTACGAAGGTAGAATCAGGGCATGGGCTAGGCCGCCCGATCCGGGTAGCCGCGAGACGGTGGAGCGAGGAAAGAACCATGATCAAGACAGGACGATTGTTGCTGACTGCGGTGCTGGCTTTCGCGCTGGCCGGAGTCGCGTTCGCGGCTCTGCAAGGCGTCGTTGCGCTGGCACAGGACGATACCGGCCCGGGGTTGATCGTGTTCGCATCGGATCGATCCGGGAACTATGAGATCTATGTGCTAAACCCGCAGACCGGACTAACCACGCAGTTGACCAATGACCCCGGCAACGACGTGGAGCCGCAGTGGTCGCCGGACGGAGAGCAGATCGCCTTCGCTTCCGACCGGGACGGGGACTACGAGTTGTACGTCATAAATGCCGACGGCACCGACCTGCTCAAGCTGACCAATAACATGGCCGAAGACCGGCAGCCGCGCTGGCAGCCCGATGGATTGAACATCGTCTACGTGTCCGACGTAAACGGGCAGTGGGACCTATACCTGATCTCAGCGGATGGTGCCATCGTCCGGCAGCTTACCAACGACGCCGCCGACGAGCGCGGACCAGCTATGGTCGCTGAGGGCACGTTGGTGCCCGGCCCTGTGGCGACACAGGTGCTTATCGTCACGCCAACGCCCAGCCTGCCCGATGCAGTCGTCAACGCGACGACGCTGAACGTGCGCGCCAACCCCGGCGAAGGAGCCTCCATCCTGACCAAAGTAAACCGCGACACGCCGCTGGAGATTCTGGGCCGCTACTTCGACAACTCGTGGATCCAGGTGCAGCTTCCAAACGGCGTTGTTGGCTGGGTGTACCGCCCGCTGGTAACGGTCAACATTGACCTGACGACGGTGCCCGTGCTCAACGTACCGTTCATTGCGCCGCCGCCCACTGCCACGCCAACACTGGCGGCGACTGTGGCCCCGCAGGTGATCATCGAGTTCTGGGCAGACAAGACAACCATTGCGCCAGGACAGTGTGCCGTCCTGTCGTGGCACGTGGAGGGCATCCGCGAAGTGTACTTCCAGGGCACAGGCGTGGTCGGCTGGGGTTCGACGCAGGTCTGCCCAGCGGCGACCACGACCTACAACCTGCGCGTGATCCGCGTGGATGGCATGGAAGACAACCGCTATATCACCATCGTCGTGCAGTAAGCGCGCGACGCTGGTCGGATAGCGACCATGCGCGAGCGACAGCAGAAGGAGCGCGAGGGGCGCGTCGTTTGTGACACGCCCCTTTGCGTTCTGATCTGGCGGCGTGGATGCCGGGAAGTGAACAAAACCTATCCGGGACACTTTAGCCTCACCTCCAGCCACGACGTGGAGAGGGGGCGGCGAGGCGCATCAGCGCCGAGCGGGGGTGAGGCAAAGGGAAGGGCCACTCTGGACTGCACGCCAACCTCAATGCCTATCCTCCCTGAACCGCTGGCAGAGAGGGGGTTAGGGGGTGAGGTTGCGGCACAAATACGGCCCCGCCATTGATGCAGCAAGGCCGTGCGTGGGGTGCGCGACTGCGCCTGACTGTCTCTGACTATTCGTCTGCCAGAGACTTGGTGCTGTCGGTCGGGCGGCGCTGGAGCAGCCGCCGGTAGCGATCCATGTCGCGGCGGGCCAGGCGGTCGTCGCCGGGCGCGCCGCGTTGCAGGTAGGTCAGGTGCCGGTTGAAATAGGCTTCGGCGTAATTAGGGTCCAGGTGCAACACATAGGTAAAATCGGTGATCGCTTCGTCGAACATACCAAGCTGCTTGTAGGCGATGCCGCGATTGTGGTAGGTGGCGGGATCGTTAGGGTCCAGGGCGATGGCCTGGTCGAAATCAGCCAGGGCCGCGTTCAGACGCCCCAGTTCGTAGTGGGCATTGCCGCGATTGAAGAAAGCCAGGGCGAAGTCCGGCTTGAGCTGCACCGCGCGGTTGTAGTCGGCAATTGCCTCTTCAAGCTGGCCGAGCGCGTGGCGCGTCACACCCCGGTTGTGGTAGGCCGACGGGTTGTCGGGCATCAGGCGCACGGCTTCGTCGTAGTCGGCCAGAGCGCGCTCGTAATTGCCCATCGCGTAGTAGGTGTCGCCGCGCGCAAGCTGGGCCACGCCGTCTGCCGGATTGAGGCGCAGCGCCTGGTTGAGGTCTTCGATAGACGGCCCAAAGCTGCCCAATGCGCTGTAGATGATGCCGCGCCCCCGGTAGGCTTCGGCCAGCGTATCATCCAGGCGGATGGCCTGAATGTAGTCCTTGAGCGCGTCCTGCTCGCGTCCTAGCGCCTGGTACGTCTGCCCGCGCAGCAGGTAGCTCCACGCATCGGCGGGGTTGAGCAGAATGGCGCGGTGCAGGTCCTTGAGCGCGTCCTCGTACTTGCCCTGCGAATAATAGATCGCGCCGCGCATCCCGTGCGCGGGAGTTCCATCCGCGTCAAGCTCGATGGCGCGCGTGTAGTCGGCCACGGCGTCGTCGGGCTTGCCGAGCAGCTCGAAGGTTAGCCCTCGGTCGTAGTACGGAGCGGCAGTGTTGGGCGCGTAACGGATCGCCTCAGAGAAAGCGACAAGCGCGCGGGCGTGCTTGCCCTGAATGCGCAGCAACAGCCCTTGATTGTAGTGCGCCTCGTAATTGGAGGCGTCAAGGCGGATCGCCTCGGCGTAGTCTTCCAATGCGCGCTCGTAGTGCCCCAGCTTGTGATAGCACATGCCGCGACTGAAATAGGTCGCAGCATTGGTCGGGTCGAGGCTGAGCGAACGGCTGTACGCTTTGATGGCGTTGGTATAGTCGAAGCTGTCGAACGCCGCGTTACCCTGCTCAAAGAGCAGCAGCGCCGCCTGCGGGTCGCGCTGCGGCGACTTGAGATGGGTCAGCAGTTGGCGCAGCGCACCCGCGTAATCGCGGCTGAAGTCCACCGATGTGGCATTCTCAAGCTGGTAATGCGCCGGCGTCCCGTCAAGCTGCGCGATCACAATCGGCTTGTTGAGCTTGGCGAAGTGAATCCACTCGCTCTCTACTTCCCGTGACTCCTCGGCATGGCGCGACCAGACCAGCAGCATGTGCGTTGCACCGTGCAACGCGTGCGTGATCGCCTGGTTCCAATGTTGGCCGTCGGTGATGTCGCGGCGATCAATCCACGCAGTGACGCCCAGCTTGTGCAGGTCGTCGTAGAGGCGCAAGGCCAGCGCCTCGTCGGCGTTCGCATAATTGATAAAGACAATGGTTGCCGCTTGTGTCATGCTACCCCGTCCCATTCTTTGCGACACCGGAATGCGTGCTGCGGTGCAGGGTGTAGTGCGCCGGTCAGGATAATCCGAATGAATCTTACTCTAGCATAGGCCCGAAATTGGGGCTAGTGCACGAAAACACCCAACAAAAGCTCGGCGATATCGGTCAGATCGCCCCACAGCAGCGCGATCAGCACCCCCAGCCCGATCAGCGTGAGCCTCCCCAGAACGCGGCATGCTGCGTGGCTGATGAACAGGTGATAGCCCAGCGTATTCACGGTCAGGGCGATGAGGGGCCGGCGACTGATGGCCCGCTGCACAGCAGGATCAAAATCGGCGAAGAGCACCTCACCCTCAAAGGGAACGCGGCTGGAAAAGCCGTCGCGCGCTTGGGCATCGCGGCTGTGAGCCGTCGCGCAGCAGGGACGGCCCGGCTTCTGATGCGAGCCGGCGCGCGACTGCTCGCGGCTGGCTCTGGGCGGAGGCTGCCAGGTGACGATGGTTGTCTCGCCTACCGTAGATTCATGGCGCGAGTCGGTGGCGAACACATCGTCTTCGTCGTCGGTCCGCGCGACATAGGGCGGCCAGGCAGGGGTGCCCTGGCGGCGGTCTGGAGCGGAACGACTGGTGTCAGACATGGCCCTCATGAGTCCTTTCCGCAGCAGCAGAGTCAGAGCAAATAAGCGGCTGCGCCCAGAGCAGCCAACAGCGCCACTAGCCACACCGCCAGCCACCCCACTGGAAGCCCGGAAGGCGACGCTGCGCCCTGGCATGACGGCGATACGCTGACGTTGCCGCGTGAATCAATGCAGATTTCGCGCGCAGGCTCCGGGTGCCCCGCCGCCGACCGCACAGGTTTGATCGTGCCAACGGTCATGTTGCGCTCGGCGACGAATTCCACTGTGGCCAGATAGTGCCCATCGTAAGATGCGGCGATCTGGATGAGACGACGCCGCTGCTCGTGCGGCAGCAGGATCATCTCTGGCAGGGTGACGCTTGCGGCGGCTTCTGGAACCTCGCGCGAGACAGGGATGCTTTGCAGAGCAGACTGGTGAGCAGTGGCGGCCCGCCGGACACGGCTGGCGCGCATGGCCCCATCGCTGAGCAGGCGCTCGCGCGCCGACGACGCCGAGGATGTTCGAGCCATGCGGGAGAGGAGCCAACGAAAAGAGACCATAGACCTAAGACTCGCTTATAACTGGGCACTCTGTGGCACGCAGTGCTCGCCACACCGCCCGTCAGCCAGAAAAGCCGATTTGCCGCCCGGAACGGCCTGGCACACAGACGATCCAACGGCCTGGCTCAGCAGAGCCGGCCGGCACTTCGCAACAGAAATGCTCCTGTCGGGGGAATACTACTGAAGCCCCCTAGATTGCCCGCCACTGTTCGCAGTTTCAGGACGGGAACATCATACTGATTTACAACCTGGATTAAACCTAATTCCCACCTTATAACCTCCATTGTAGAGATTCTGAGCGTAAAGTCAATCAACTCGCGCAGAAAGGGTCCGCGCACAGGCCGTCAGATACGCCTAGTAACGCGCCTGTCCGCCCCCTCTCCGCCAGCCTATGCGTTACCCACAAATGCCCCCCATCCGCCGGCCCCCTTCCCCCGCGCTGCGCGGAGAGAAGGGGAGCAGACCCGCACTGCACTTTCCTCCCTTCCCTCCTTATGGGGGAAGGGTCGGGGATGGGGGGAACAGGCACGGCCCAAGATGTGGGTAACGTATAGCTCCGCCAGCAGAGGGGGCAAGCCGAGCGTAGCGAGGCTGGGGGTGAGGTCCACGCTTCCACGTCAAACGAGTGGCTGGCAACCTGTGCACGCACCCCCAGACATTGCCTCAGAACAGCCTTTTGTGTTATAGTGCAAGGCTGACAGGAGTGTTTGTCTCATGAAGCTGATCATTGCGGTTGTCCAGGATCAGGACGCAGAGCGTACCATCAAAGCGCTCAACGAGGGCGGCTACCGTGTCACCCGTGTCGCCAGCACCGGCGGCTTCTTCAGCGTGGGCAACACGACGCTCCTTTGCGGCGTTGAAGATGCCAATGTGGAGGCAATGATCGCCATCCTCAAGCAGACCTGCGAGCGGCGCACCCGCCTCATTCCCGCCGGGCCAAACCTGGTCGAGTCGGCGGCTATGATGGGCGCGTTCGTCGAGGTCGAGGTGGGCGGCGCGACGGTCTTCGTCCTGGACGTAGAGCATTTCGAGCAGACATGACGATC
>JAGPFT010000009.1 GCA_018056405.1 Anaerolineae bacterium | reverse complement strand
ATTGACCCCTATCCCCCTGACCCCCTTTCCCCGCCAGCGGAGAAAGGGGGAGCAGACTCAAGTCCCTCCCTGCTGGCGGGGAGGGATTTAGGGTGGGGTTAACCATCGAACAGCCATTGGTGGACTTCCGCCTACGCGCACTAGAGGGCAGCGGGAGTCCCCCACGAGCCGGTTGTCGGGCTGTCCTGGCGCGGCGTGAGTGTCGCCTCTCCGTTGGCTGGCGTCCGCTGGCTTGCCGGGCAACCTCTGTGCAGACCTGATTTAGCTCGACGATAGTCGCGCAGAGCGTGGCGCGTGAGGGGGTCTTCATGCAACAGTGTGGGAACTGCGGACATTCGAATCGCCCCGGTGTCGTCTTCTGTGAGAATTGCGGTGCCAGTCTGATCGGCAAGATTCCGCTCAACACCAGAGCGCTGGGATCCGCGTCGGAAGCCAAAGCGGGCGAGATCGGGAGCGATGGAGCGATCTCCAGCCAGGACATCGCCCAGGGCATGGCCACATTCATATCGGGCGACAGTCTCAAGCTGAACATCGAAGGGGCCGCCGAGCCAATGGTGCTGGAGCCGAAGACCGAGACGATCCTGGGCCGCCGCGATCCGGCCACCGGCGCTACGCCAGACATTGACCTGACGCCCTTCGCCGGCTATCGCATGGGGGTCAGCCGCCGTCACGCCGCTATCCGGCATGGTGAGGACAATACGCTCAACATCTGGGACCTGGGCAGCAGCAATGGCACCTTTCTCAACGGGCAGCGGCTCAACGCGCACCGCCCGTACCGTCTGCACGATGGTGACGAGCTACGTCTGGGGCAGATGGTGATGCGCCTGTACTTCAAGCCTATGCCCGCAACCGCCCAGGCAAAAGCCACCCCGCCTGTCCCGGCCCGCGCGGCGACCCCTAGACCAGCGGTCGGTGAAAGGCCCAAGCCGCAACCCAGCCCGTCCGGGCCCGTGCTGACGCCGCCGCTCACGGTCACCGCGCCGCAGCCATTGTCGCAGAAAGCCGCGCAGAAACCGCCCACGCTTTCCGCGCCTTCCCAGCCGCCCCAACCTGTCGAGGAAGTACCCGCCGCCCCTTCCGCTCCCACCACTTCGCAGTCCTCCAACCTTGTGGAAGGACCTCCCGCCGCCCCTGCTGCCCCGCAGCCGGAAGCGCCCGCAGTTTCCCCTTCTCCGCCACCTGAAGCCGAAGCTGCGCCCGCCCCGCCCGAAGCCAAAGTGGTGCCGGAAGCCGAGACCGCGCCCGCCTCGCCAGAAGAAACAGCCCCGGCGGACGCGGCTCCGTCGCCGCCCGCCCCACAACCGCCCGCAGCCGAGGCCCCTGCCGAGAAACCCGCCGAACCGTCGCCGCCAGCGCCCACAGCGCCGTCGCCTTCCGAGATGGCTGCGCCGACCGCGAAAAACGGGAAGCCCGCTGGCGACTCGCCTGCCCCTTCTGAGCAGCAGGCCGACGAGTCCAGGCTAGGCGAGGATGACGCCTCTTCCTGACAAGCGCGCACCGGGGTACGGACAAAGGTTGTCAGCGACTCGCTTGACGCAAGGGCATTGACCTCACCCCCAGCCTCGCTACGCTCGGCTCTTCCCCCTCTCCGTCAACGGAGAGGGGGAGGCGAGGCGCGCCAGCGCCGAGCAGGGGTGAGGTCAACCAGGGCGGGCAAACTGACTGACAGATTATGCACACACCCAACGCGCGCCGCTCGTGCAGATGACCGGCGCTGCACTTTGTTCTGAAGAAGCTGAGGCTGTTCTTCCTTCACTTTCCTCTGCGCACTCTGCGTCTCTGCGGTGACGTTTTTTCCCAAAACGAAACGCATCCCTTCGGACGCGAGTCGCGTCAGGGCATCTTGAGCATCGGCAGCTTGATCCCATGACGGCGTGCCGCAGCAATGGCCTGCTCGTAACCGGCGTCGGCGTGACGAACGATGCCCATGCCGGGGTCGGTGGTCAGCACGCGCTCCAGTCGCCGCGCCGCTTCGGGCGTGCCGTCGGCGACGATCACCTGCCCGGCGTGCTGGCTGTAGCCGATGCCCACGCCGCCGCCGTGATGAAAGCTGACCCACGTCGCCCCACCGACCGCGTTGATCAGCGCGTTGAGGATGGCCCAGTCCGAGATGGCGTCGGAGCCGTCCAGCATCCCCTCCGTCTCGCGGTTGGGCGAGGCGACCGATCCCGCGTCCAGGTGATCGCGCCCGATCACAATTGGCGCGCTGACCTCGCCAGAGGCTACCAGGTCATTGAAGGCCAGCCCCGCCCGCGCCCGCTCGCCATAGCCCAGCCAGCAGAGGCGCGCCGGCAACCCCTGGAACTCGACTTCGCGCTGGGCCATCCGGATCCAGCGGGCAAGGTGCTCATCCTCCGGGAATAAGTCAAGGATCGCCTCATCCGTGCGATAGATGTCCTGCGGATCGCCGGAGAGCGCCACCCAGCGGAACGGCCCCTTGCCCTCGCAGAACAGCGGGCGAATGTAGGCGGGCACAAAGCCGGGGTAATCGAAGGCGGCGCTGACGCCCGCGTCGAACGCCTGCTGGCGCAGGTTATTGCCGTAGTCGAAGACGACCGCGCCGCGTGCCTGGAAGTCCAGCATGGCCTGGCAATGCGCGGCCATCGTCTGGCGGGCCAGGCGTTGGTACTCGGCGGGGTCGCGCTCGCGCAGGGCCACTGCCTCATCGAAGGGCATACCGGCGGGGATGTACGACAGCGGATCGTGCGCCGAGGTTTGGTCGGTGACGACATCGGGCACAATGTTCATGCGGACCAGCCGGGGGAAGAGATCGCCCGCGTTGCCGATCACGCCGACCGAGAGCGGCTCCTGGCGCTCTTTGGCGGCCAGGGCCAGTTCGAGCGCTTCCTCCAGGTCGCTGACAACCCGGTTGACGTAGCGCATCCGCAGGCGGCGCTCGGCCATGCGCGGGTCTGCCTCGACGATAAGAGCAACGCCCTCGTTCATGGTGACGGCCAATGGCTGCGCGCCGCCCATCTCGCCCAGCCCGGCAGTCAACACCAGCCTGCCCTTTAGGCTGCCCCACCCTTCCTGGCGGGCCAGCGAACCGAGCGTCTCATACGTGCCCTGTAGAATGCCCTGTGTCCCGATGTAAATCCACGATCCGGCAGTCATCTGGCCGTACATGATCAGCCCCTGCCGCTCCAGCGCGTCGAAATGCTCCTGCGTGGCCCAGTGCGGCACCAGGTTGGAGTTGGCGATGAGCACGCGCGGCGCGTCGGGGTGCGTCTTGAACACAACAACGGGCTTGCCGGACTGGACGAGCAGCGTTTCGTCGTTCTCCAGCTCGCGCAGGGTGGCGACGATGGCGTCGAACGCCTCCCAGTTGCGCGCCGCCCGCCCGCGCCCGCCGTAGACGATCAGGTTGTCGGGGTCTTTGGCGACATCGGGATCGAGGTTATTCATCAACATGCGCAGGGCGGCTTCTTGCTGCCAGCCCTTGCAGGTGATGCTCGTACCGCGCGGAGCATGTATCACACGGGTCATGGTCGTTTCTCCAAGAACATGCCAAGAACCAATCTTGGCACGTATTCTAGCACAATTCCCCGCACGGAAGCGGAGGGGTGCGAGCAAAACCCGTCAGGCAACAGGGTCGCGCTCCTTAGCCTCACCCCTGCTCGGCGCTGGCGCGCCAGCGTAGCGAGGCTGGGGGTGAGGCTACTGCCAGCGTCACACGTATCACTGACACCCTTTGCACACACCCAGCGGGCGGGTGCACGAAGAACCTATTGCTAGGGGAAGTTCAGAAATGCCCGCTGGACGCCTCCTCCCTCAATCCCCCTGTCAGGAAGTGAGGGTGTGAAGGATAACAAGACAACAACGGGCAGGCATCCGCGTGTGGATGACCTGCCCGGTTTGCCTTCTCTTCCGCGCCCCGATCAGCCGGAGATCACCGGCAGGAGGCACCTTCGCTGTGCTGGTCGAGGGTGTTGCTCTCGCTTGTCCCGTCGCTGGCAGCAGCATCCCGCCGCTCGCGGCGCTCCTCGCGCAGCATGAGCAACATCAGCAATCCCACGCCGATCACGATGCAGCTATCGGCCACATTGAAGACCGGCCAGCGCCACACGTCCAGGAAGTCCACCACATAGCCGAGACGCACGCGGTCAATGACGTTGCCCAACGCCCCGCCCAGTTGCAGGCCAAGCGCCAGGCGGATCAGCCATCCCTCCGACGAAACCTGCCGGTAGTAGTAGAGAATGACCGCCGACACAATCACAGCGACACCCAGGAAGAGTGCACCACCCTGCGGGAACAGCCCGAAGGCCGCACCCGTGTTGCGCACATAGGTGAAGCGGAAGACCTGTTCCAGATCGCCGAGCGGTGCCCAGGACTCGTACAGCCCCAGATGCCTCACGACGTAGGCTTTGCTCGCCTGGTCAGCCAGGATAGCCAGAACCGCCACCCAGGCAAGCAACAACCAGCGAACCGCCGCTCTGCGCAGCGTAACGCCTGTCGTGGAGCGATTCTGGTGAGTCACGCCCGTCACACCCCAGCCTGATAGTCGCGCGTCTCGGCGCAGCGCAGGCACAGAGACGTGTAGGGGATCGCTTCCAGGCGGGCAATGTCAATCTCCTGCCCGCAATTCTCACACACCCCGTAGGTGCCGTCCCTGTACCTCGCCAGCGCCTCGTCAATCTGGCGCAGCCGCGTCTGCGCGGCTCGCAGCGCCGAAGCGCCAACCGTCTGCTCGTACACGGCGGTCGCATCCTCGGCCTGGTGGTTGGTGTAGCCCGTGCCGGTGATGTCGAGCACCTGCGCGCCCTCCAACTGCACCACTTTGTCCCGGTATGTCTCGCGCAGCCCCAGCAACACGTCGTAAAGCTCTTGTTTCGTCGTGGTCATCCTCGACAACCTCAACTAGATGTCTATCCGCAAATTGCCGGGCGCAACAGAACAGCACCCCTACGCCAGCAACTCACGGATAGACTTAGACACGAACGGCGATCCCGAAGGGTACGTGCAAAACCTGTCAGGGAGCGCTACTCTGCTGCACCCCCGCAGGGGCATATGGCCATACGCCCCTACGGAACCTCATCTCGCTCGGTGTCAAGCGAGCCACTGACAACCTTTGCCCACATCCATCCTCTGGCCTTCATTGTAGCCCTGCCAACAGCGGCGGGCAAACTCATATCCGTCGCACGCCAACCGTCACCGTCTCGCCGTCGAAGCTGAAGGCGGCACTGTGCGCGCCCGCCTCCGGCCCGGACTCGACCAGGGCATCGGCCAGCGTCTCGCGCTGGATGACTTCCGCGAAGGCGCGCACCGCGTCGCGCAGCCGGTTGCTGGCCTGGTAGGTGACGGTGATGCGGTCGCTGATGGCGAAGTCGGCATCCTTGCGCAGCGATTGCACGCGGCGCACGAACTCGCGGGCCAGCCCCTCCTGGATCAGGTCTTCGGTCAGCGTCGTCGCCAGGGCCGCCACGTAGCCGTACTCCTCGGCCACCGCGTAGCCCGCCGCCGCCGACTGCACCACCTCGCACTGCTCCGGCGTAATCGCATAGGTCTGGCCGTCCACTTCCACCGAGATCGTCTCGCCAGCCAGCAACGCCCTTGCCCAACGCTGGACATCGGCGGGCGCACCCTCACGCAGTGCGCGCTGCACCTTTGGGAAGTCGCCCCGCAGAACACGGGCCAGGACTTGCGGCAGCGGATTCAGGCTGTAGGAGACCATCGCCTCCGCCGACTCAGCCACCCTCACCGCCTTGACGTTCAACTCCTCGGCGATGGTCGCCGCCAGACCGCGTACTACCTCGCGCTCGGCGCTGTAGCGCACCACGAAGACCGCCTCGGCCAGCGGCTGGCGCACCTTGATTCCGGCGCTGTTGCGCGCCGCGTGCCCCAGGCTCACCAGCTTTTGCGCCAGGCGCATGTCGGCCATCAGCTTCTCGTCAATCTGCGCCTCATCCCAGGCGGGCCAGAAGGCCAGGTGCACGCTTTCCGGCGCGCCGGGGTCGGCGGTCGCCACCAGGTTGCGATACATCGCCTCGGAAAGGAAGGGCATTGTCGGCGCGAGCAGCTTGGCCAGCGTCACCAGGCACTCGTGTAGCGTCTGGTAGGCAGCCAGCTTGTCCGCGTCGCTCTCCGACTTCCAGAAGCGGCGGCGCGAGCGACGCAGGTACCAGTTGCTCAGCCCATCCACAAACGCCTCAATCGGGCGCGTCGTGCGCGGCACGTCATACGTTTCGTAGCCCTGCGTCACTTCGCGCACCAGGGCGTGCAGCTCGCTCAGAATCCAGCGGTCGAGCGGGTCGCGCTCGCCGGCGGGCACCGGCGTGCTGCGCGGGTCGAAGCTGTCCAGGTTGGCGTAGGTGACGAAGAAGCTGTAGACGTTCCACAGCGTCAGGTAGAAGGTACGCACGACCTCGCCGACTAGTTCCACCGAGAAGCGGCGCGGCTCGCCGGGTGGCGCGGCGGTGTACATGTACCAGCGGAAGGCGTCCGCGCCGTACTTCTCCAGCACGCTCCAGGGTTCGACGATGTTGCCCAGGCTCTTGGACATCTTGCGGCCCTGGTCATCCAGGATATGGCCCAGGGAGATGCAATTCTTGAAGTTGACGCTCTCGAAGGTCATGGCGGCAATGGCGTGCTGGCTGAAAAACCAGCCGCGCGTCTGGTCTACGGCCTCGCAGATGTAGTCCGCCGGGAACTGCTGGGCGAACATCTCCTGGTTCTTGTAGGGATAGCCCCATTGCGCGGCGGCCATTGCCCCACTGTCGAACCATACGTCAATCAACTCCGGCACGCGGCGCATCGTCCCGCCGCACTGCGCGCAGGGGAAGGTGATCTCGTCCACGTAGGGCCGGTGCAGGTCAAGCTGAGACAGGTCTTGCCCGCTGAGTTCTTCCAACTCCGCCACGCCGCCGACGCAATGCTTGTGACCGCACGCCGGGTTCTCGCACACCCAGACAGGCAGCGGCGTGCCCCAGTACCGCTCGCGGCCCAACGCCCAATCGCGCAGTTCCTCCAGCCAGTTGCCGAAACGCCCGTCTTTGATATGCGCCGGCACCCAGTTGATCGTCTGGTTGAGCGCGATCATTTTGTCGCGGTAGCGCGTGGACTCGATGTACCACGTCTCGCGGGCGTAATAGAGCAGCGGCGTCTTGCAGCGCCAGCAGAAGGGGTAGTTGTGCACGTAGTTCTCGGCCTTATAGAGCAGGCCACGCGCCTTCAGTTCCTTCTTGATCAGCGGATCGGCATCCTTGACCCACAGGCCCGCCCAGGGCGTCACCGCGTCAATGAACGCGCCGTCCGGCTTGACCGTCTGGATGACCGGCAACCCGTACTCGTGGCCCACGTCCATGTCATCCGCGCCGAAGGCAGGCGCGATGTGCACGATGCCGGAGCCGTCCTCCATGCTCACGAAGTCACCGTGCAGCACGTAGGCGTGATCCTCTTCGAGCGGCAAGAAGCTGTAGAGCGGCTCGTAGCGCATCCCCAGCAACTCTTCGCCCTTCATCTCGCGCACGACCGTGTAGGCGTGCGGGTCGTTGAGCGCCTTGTCCAGCAGGGCTTGCGCCAGAATCAGCCGTTCCGTCCCCTGTCCATCGGCGGCAGGCCCCTCGACCATGACATACGTCTCGCGCCGGTTGACGGCCAGCGCGGCGTTGCCGGGCAACGTCCAGGGCGTGGTCGTCCAGACGAGGAAATACGTTCCCGGCTCGCCCTTGACGGCGAAGCGCACGAAGACGCTCGGATCGGCCACTTCCTCGTAGCCAAGCGAAACCTCGTGCGTGCTGAGGGGCGTCCCGCAACGGGCGCAGTAGGGCACGACCTTGTAGCCCTGGTAGAGCATCCCCTTGTCCCAAAGCTGGCGCAGAATCCACCACACGCTCTGGATGTAGTCGTTCTCGTAGGTGATGTAGGCGTTCTCCAGGTCTACCCAGAAGGCGATGCGCTCGGTCAGCCGCTCCCAGTCCTTGATGTAGCGGAAGACGCTCTCGCGGCACTTGCGGTTGAACTCGGCGATGCCGTAGGCTTCGATCTCGTGCTTGTGCTTGAGGCCCAGTTCCTTCTCGACCTCGATCTCGACGGGCAGGCCGTGCGTGTCCCAGCCGCCTTTGCGCAGCACGTAAGCGCCGTTCATGGTGTGGTAGCGCGGGAACATATCCTTGAAGGCGCGGGCTAGCACGTGATGGGTGCCGGGCCGCCCGTTGGCCGTCGGCGGTCCCTCATAGAACACGTAGACGCGGCCCCCTTCGCGTTCCTTCATCGAGCGGCGGAAGATGTCGCGCTCGCGCCAGAAGACAAGTTGTTCTTCTTCCAGGGCCTCGATGTCAATCTTCGGTGTGACTGGCTTGAACATGCCTCCTCCTGAATGAGTGGGGTAAGTGGTGACTGGTGATTGGTGGTTGGTGATCAGTTGTTGGTTGTCTGGTGCTGAGTGCCCGACATCTGGCGACAAATCATCAGGAGACAGGTACCAATGACCAGGGACCACCCATCATCTAGAGCCTGTTATGCACTTTCAACCGCTGTCTTCCGGCCCTTTCTCCCCAGCGGTTTGGGGTAGCCATGGCTTTACCTCACCCCCGTCTCGGCGCTGGCGCGCCTCGACTCCCCCCTCTCCATGCATGGAGAGGGGGAAAGGCCGAGCGTAGCGAGGCCAGGGGGTGAGGTCAACAGAGCGCCCCTCTCCCTTGTCGAGGGTGTCGAGTTCATAACACGCTCTAGCAAGAAACCAATCACCAAAAACCAACAACCAATAACCCCTTCTCACCGGTAGACATACAACCGGAACATCGTCTGGCCGGCTTCGTCCGGGTAGCCCGTATGGATGTACACCTCCCACGAGACGCCCAGCCCGGCGGCCTCTTCCTTCCCCGTGCAGGTCGCCACCGCGTATGGGCCACCCCAGGGCAGCGACCGGTCAACCACGTACCCTGGCAGCGGCGCGTACCGGCAGCTTCCCCCCTGGCCCTCATAGAAGGCGGCGATCTCGTTCCCGGTCAGCGCCGTGCGATACAGCCAGGACTCCGCGCCGCGTTCCGGCTTCTCGTGGCGCTCCTCGCTCGCACCCGGCGGCACCGGCGCCTCGAGCGGAAAGAGCAGCCCGTACAGCGGCCCGGCGACGCGCCACAGAATCAGCCCGGCGGCCACCAACGCCGCCACCATCGCCAGCAGCGCCGCCCACAGCGGCACGTGAAAACGCGGCTGACTCGTGGCGCGAACTGGCCGATCAGCATCAGCCCCAGGCTCCGGCGCAGGCACGCGATCACTCTCCCCAGTATCGCTGGATGTCAATCACGACCTGACCAGTCGGCTGCTCATTCGCGTCATAGACCGGCTGGATCAACACGGTCGCCACCTGGGTAATGCCATAGCCGGAGCGATCCGCCTGGCAGCGCGTGGACAGGTGCCCCTCGCGCAGCGGCTCCTGGCCGGGGCGCTCCTCGACGGTGCGATACTGGCGCACGCAGTCCATATCCTCGCGCTCCAGGTAGAACGCCTCCACAGCGGCGAACGGCTCGTCGCTGTAGTATTGCAGGTGATCGAAGCCGTCGTAGAGCGTTTCGTGATTGACCAGCCGCGCGTCGGGATAGATGGCGACATCGAGCGGCTTGTCGCGGCTGGCGCGCAAAGCCAGCAGCACAGCGACGGCTATCGCCGCCAGCACCACCACGACCACGACCGCGATCAGCACGGTGCGCACAAGCCGGCTGGACAGACAGCCGCCCGGCGCTTCTATTTGCGCTGCCGCGCGTTCTTCGGGTTGTCTTTCCTGTTCGGTCATCGCCCCCTCCGCTTCAGAGGCCGTCTGGAAAGGCCTGCGCTACAATTTACCTCACCCCTCAATCCCCTCCCCACACGCGGAGAGGGGACTTAACCGCCCAGCGACTCCCCCTCTCCGTAAACGGAGAGGGGGGCCGGGGGGTGAGGTTTCCGCATGGTCTCTCAAGGCCAACATACCCTCAGCGCCCATCGTCGCCCGACTCGGCGAGCGCCTGCAACAGCAGGGTGCCCTCGCACAGCGCCCGCGCGATCTGCACATCGGCTCCCAGCATCGCGCGAATCTGCCCGGCCTGCTCGCCGGCCAGAATCGCGTCCCATTCGGCGAAAGTGCGCGAGTCCGCCCGCACCTGGCTCACGGCGGCGCGCGCCTCCTCCCACTGGCCGAGCCGGGCATGGCCGCGCGCCAACCATAGATGCACCAGCAGCCGGAAGCGCCGGTCGGGAATACCCGCATCCAGGGCAGCCTGGGCGTGGGCAATTGTCCCTGGCGCATCGCCCTGCCGGTCGGCGATCAGGGCCAGCGTGTAGGCGGGCGTCCAGCCGCGCGGGTCGCGCGCCGCGCCCTGCTGCGCGCAGTCCTGCGCCCGCTGGTAATCGCCGCGCTGCACCCAGAGTTCGGCCAGCCCGATATACCCGTCGGCGGACTCCGGCAGCAACGCGATCAGCCGCTCATAGTCGCGCGCGGCCTGTTCCAGGTGTCCCGCCAGCCGGAGCAACTCTGCCCGGAAGCGAAGAGGCTCCGCGTCATCCGGCTCGGCGCGGATCAGGCCGTCCATCACGGCCAACGCCTGGTCAAGCTCCCCCGCCCGCAGATGGCGGATCGCCGCCTGGTATTTCATGCCCGCGCGCCCGCGCCGGATGAACAGCGCAACGAGCAGCCAGCCGAGCGCCCCACCGACGAAAAACAGCCGCCAGTCCGCAACCAGGGCAGCCAGCCCCAGTAGAATGGGGGCCGGGGCGATCACCAGCAGCCGTCCCTCCCAGGCGCGACCTCGGCGGGGGCTGCTCACAGCAGCGTGTTCCTTACTCCGGGCGCGAGAGGCGCATGCGCATGGTCAGCGCGCGCCCGCCGACCGCTTCCCAAAAGCGGCGCGCCTCCGCGTTGGCGACGGCGACCTGCCATTCAATCTGGTGCACGCCCTGCGCGGCGAACCAGTCGCAGATCGCGTTGAACAACTGCCGGGCAATGCCCTGCCGCCGCTGCTCTGGCTCCACGTAGATGTCGGCGACAAAGCCCACGTCCTCGTGCTCAAACAGGTCGGGCGTCAGGTCCACAATGGCGCCCAGCACATAGCCAACGACCACGCCCTCCACCTCGGCGACGAAGGCGTGCGTCTGCGCGTCGTTGCGCACTTCGACCAGCCGCGAAGCGTAGGCGGCAGGCGCGCCCGCCGCCATCTGCGGCATCCGCGAGTCCAACTGGGTGTGGTAGGCGCTCAGCGCCTCCCACATGCGCGCGATGGCTTCCTGGTCGCGCGGCTCCACCAGGCGAATCGTTACGTCCTCTGACCCCATCTCATTCACCCGCTTCCCTGTAAGTACACAACCTCCATAGAAACAAAACACCCGCCCCTCAACCAAAGGGACGGGAGCCTGGCTCGCGCGGTACCACCCTTGTTCCCCCCGGTAGGGGGCGCTCTACTGCCACCAGCATGGCAAGGTCGTGATAACGGAGACCAAACCGGCCCAGCTTAGTAGCTTGCGCGTTCAGCCTGCAGCTCAGGAAGGATTTTCCGCCCTGCTCCCGCACCTGGCTCGCACCCTCCCAGGCTCGCTGACCGGCACACCAGGGCGTACTCGTTTCCGTCAACGCTTTTGTGCTTGCCGAGAGCATACCATACAGCCGGGAGCCGGTCAAGGCTGCGCGGATGCAGAGTACGTGCAAAGGTTGTCAAGTAACCCGTGCGAACGCTGGCGAATAGCCTCACCCCTGCCCGGCGCTGACGCGCCTCGCCGCCCTCTCTCCAGTCTATACAGTCGTGGAGAGGGGACAAGCCGAGGGCAGCGAGGCTGGGGGTGAGGCTACTGCCAGCGTCACACGTATCACTGACAACCTCTGCACACACCCCGGATGCACGAGTCCACGAACAAGCTGTTGGGCAATCGCCACGCCTCATCCCCTTCCCAGCAGAGCCAGGGGAAGGGGGAGAACCGCCTGCCCGATCGTCCCCCCTCTAGCTCGGCTGGAGGGGGAATTGAGGGGGAGGCCTCTAGCGAGCATTCCTAATGGAGAACGCAATCAAAGGTGGCCGGAGGTAGGGGCGCTGCTTGCTGCGCCCGGTAGGGGCGTATTGCAATACGCCCCTACCAAAACCATGCCATTTCTGATTGTCTCATCCATAAACTCCCTTCACAACAAGTCGTTTGTGGACCCCGGATGCAAAGCTGAGCGATTACGCCGCACGCACGCTACAACAAGTCCGCGATCTGCTCCGGGTGCTCCGCCACCTTAACCCCGGCGGCGTGCAGCGCCGCGATCTTATCGGCGGCGGTGCCGCTGCCCCCTTCGACGATGGCCCCGGCATGGCCCATGCGCTTGCCGGGAGGGGCCGTCTGCCCGGCGACGAAGGCCACAACCGGCTTGGTCATCGTGGTGGCGATGAAGTGCGCCGCCCTCTCCTCGTCGGTGCCGCCGATCTCGCCGATGAGCACCACTTTCTCGGTCTGTGGATCGTCTTCGAACATTTGCAGCACGTCAATGAAGCTCGTGCCGTTGATCGGATCGCCGCCGATGCCCACGCACGTGCTCTGGCCGATGCCGCGCTGCGTGAGCGCGTAGACAACCTCGTAGGTCAGCGTGCCGCTGCGCGACACCACGCCCACGTTGCCCGGCATGGCGATGTGGCCGGGCATGATGCCGATCTTCGCCTGGCCGGGGGTCAGCAGTCCGGGGCAGTTCGGGCCGACCAGCCGGCTATCGCTCTGATCCAGCCGGGCGCGCACCTGCATCATGTCGCGCACAGGAATGCCCTCGGTGATGCAGACGATCAGCTCGATCTCGGCGTCGAGCGCCTCATAGATCGCATCGGCGGCGAACGCTGCCGGGACGTAGATCACAGTGGCGTTCGCGCCGGTGGCCTCGCGCGCCGACTTCACCGTGTCGAACACGGGCTTGCCCAGCACCCACTCGCCGCCCTTGCCGGGCGTCACTCCGCCCACCACCTGGGTGCCGTACTCGATCATCTGCTCGGTGTGGAACAGCCCTTCGCGCCCGGTGATGCCCTGCACCAACAATTTCGTGTTGCTGTCTGCCAGAATAGCCATAACCCGTCCCTTTATGCTCTTTGCGCCGCTTCGACGGCTTTGCGCGCTGCTTCGGCCAGGGTGCGGGCGGTCTCCATGTGGGGGATGTTCGCCGCGTCCAGCAGGGCGCGCCCTTCCTCCTCGTTGGTGCCCACCAGACGCACCACCATTGGCAAATCCACCGGCACCTCGGCCAGCGCGGTCAGGATGCCGCGCGCCACCTCGTCGCAGCGCGTGATGCCGCCGAAGATGTTGAACAGCACGGCTTTCACGTTGGGGTCGGAGAGGATGATGCGCAGCGCCATGGCCACCGTCTCGGCTTTGGCCCCGCCGCCGATGTCCAGAAAGTTGGCCGGCGCGCCGCCGAAGAGCTTGGTCATGTCCATTGTGGTCATAGCCAGCCCCGCGCCGTTGACCATGCAGCCAATCGTGCCGTCCAGCTTGATGTAGCTCAGGCCGGCGGCGCGGGCGCGCGTCTCGGCCTCTGGCTCGGCGCTGGTATCGCGCAGTTCGGCCAGGTCGGGGTGACGGAACAGGGCGTTGTCATCAATGGACATCTTGCCGTCCACCGCCAGAAGCTGCCCCTCGCCATCAATGATCAGCGGGTTGATCTCGGCCAGCGTGGCGTCGCTCTCGCTGTAGCAGCGGTAGAGCGCCTGGGCGATCCTCATGAACGGCTTCCACAGTTCGCGCGGCAGTTCTATGCCATAGGCCAGGTTGCGAATCTGGTAGTCGCGCAAGCCCAGGAACGGGTCAATGTGCTCGCGGACGCTCTTCTCCGGCGCAACGCGATTGACCTCCTCGATGTCCATGCCACCCTCGGCGCTGGCCATGATCAGCGGCCGGCGCGCGGCGCGGTCGTTGGTCACGCCGAGGTAGATTTCCTTCTGGATGATGGAGGCCGTGTCCACCAGCACCTTGAGCACTTTGTGATCGCGGATGTCCATGCCCAGGATCGCGTCGGCGTGCCGCTCGGCCTCTTCGGGCGTCCCGGCCAGCTTGACGCCGCCCGCCTTGCCGCGCCCGCCGGTGAGCACCTGTGCCTTGACGACGACCGGCGCGCCCAGTTCTTTGGCGATCTCATAGGCTTGTTGGGGAGAATGGGCGACCTTGCCTCTGGGGATGGGGATTCCGTACTCGGCAAATCGTGCTTTGGATTGGTACTCGTGCAGGTTCACTCACACGCCTCCATAAGTGTCTACCAGCCTGTAAGACTACTCGCAGGGGGTGCGTGCAAAACCTGTCAGGTAGGGGCGCTGCTCTGTGTCACACGACGTAGGGTTATGCGACGAAATCCGGCCATAAGGTTTTACTCCCTGGCGGTGACGACACCTGGAACTGCCCATCCACCTTGTCAAAACCTCACCCCCCGGCCCCCTCTCCACGTGGTGGAGAGGGGGAGTCATGGTGTGGTTAAGTCCCCTCTCCGCGTGTGGAGAGGGGGTGGAGGGGTGAGGTAAAGCCGCACGTCTCCCGTGTCGGGTTGGTATAACCCTACAGCGGGTGACACTCTGCTGCGCCCCCGTAGGGGCGTATGGCCATACGCCCCTACGGGACCTCATCTCGCTCGGTGTCAAGCGAGTCACTGACAACCTTTGCCCACACCCACTCGCAGGCGGCTGAGCGCGCTGCCGGCGATGCCAGCCTGTCAGGCGCGCCGGGCAGCCTGGCGGCGGCAATCAGCCCATGCCCGGCACCACAAAGCCAAACGTGCTGCCCTGCCCCTCTGTGCTGCTGAAGAAGAACTCGCCGCCCATCAGCTCGATCAGCCCCTTGGCGATGGGCAGCCCCAGCCCATGCCCCTTGAAGGAGCGCACGTGCTCGCTCTCGCCGCGCCAGAAAAGCTCGCCGACGCGCCCCTGCTCCTCCTGGCTGAGACCGATGCCCGTATCCATCACACTGACGCGCAGCTTGCCCTCCACGCCCTCGGCGCGCACGGTGATCGTGCCGCCGTCCGGCGTGTAACGCAGCGCGTTGACGACCAGCTTGGTCAGCGCCTGGGCCAGGCGCTCGCTGTCCAGGTTGAGCAGCGGCAGGTTGGCCGGTGTCTCGAAGACGAGGGTATGCCCGTGCTCGGCAGCCAGCGGCGCGGCGACCTTCTCGACCTGCGCGGCGATGTTCTTGTAGAGGTCCATCTTCGGCTCCAGGCGCAACCGACCGGAACGCAGCTTGCTCATATCGCTGATGTCGCTGACAAGCTGCTCCATGCGGCTGACGTTGGCGCGGATGGTCTCCACGAACTGGGCTTGCATCTCGTTCAACTCGCCGGCGATGTTCTTGGCGAGCATGTCGGAGTAGCCCTTGATGCTGGTCATCGGGATGCGAATCTCATGCACCATCAGCGAGGCAAAGCGGGCATTCTCCTGGATCAGCGCGTCCATGCGCTGGCGCAGCGCCTCGGCGTCTTCGCCCTCGCCACGCCGGGCCGCTGCTTCCAGCAGTCGGCTCAGGTCATCCAGCGCCGTCTGTAGCTCGACGGGCGCAATCGCCCGCAGCGCCTTGACCGCCTCGCGTGCCTCTACCAGCGGGTTCGGTTGCTCGTCGCCCATCGTCATCCCTCTCGTCACCAGGACAGTCTGCCGGCCCGTGCCCTATCGCAACGTACCACTACGGTAAGGATACTCAGCGCCGCGCAAAATCGCCACCTGGGGCGGGCGCGGTAAAGGTTGTCAGTGACACGTGCGACGCTGGCAGTAGCCTCACCCCCGGCCTCGCTGCGCTCGGCTTGCCCCCTCTCCACGACGTGGAGAGGGGCGGCGAGGCCCGCGTCAGTGGGCCGAGCAGGGGTGAGGCTAAGCAGTGCGACTGCACTGCCTGACAGGTTTTGCGCGCACCCGAAAAGGCGGGTGCATTCGGATTTGGGGGCAGGTGCAGAGATCGGTTGCAGACCTCACCCCCCGGCCCCCTCTCCATATATGGAGAGGGGGAGTAAGTATCTGGCTCAATCCCCTCTCCACACGCGGAGAGGGGATTGAGGGGTGAGGTAAACCCGCGCAGCGGGCTTCTCAACGGTCCATCACAGAGCGCGCAGTGGTCGCAGAGAAAGCCTCAGAGCTTTTCCGACTTTCCCCTCCGCGCCCTCGTCATCTCAGCGGCTCAAGATCACTGCCCCAAAAAGCGAATGCCCCCGAAAAAGCCATTGGCAGCGCCGCACAAGTAGCCTATAATCATGATCGGAACATGCGATTAATCCCATTAATTTAATTGATCGGATGAATGATCGTAGGAGCAACGTGCGCCCGCCGTAAGGGGATTGCCATGCCCTATGCCAGCCTCAACTCCGCCATCCTCGATTACATCGTCCAGCACCACCTTCAGCCGGGCGACTACCTGCCGACGATCCCGCAGTTGAGCCAGGAACTGGGCGTGAGCGTCAGCAAGATACGCGAGGAGCTGGCCGCCGCGCGCACGCTTGGCCTGGTGTCCACCAGGCCGCGCGCCGGGACGCAGGTTCAGCCGTTCTGTTTCGCGCCAGCGGCCAGCCTCAGCGCCATCTACGCGCTCAGCCTCAACCGCCAGCACTTCTACGAGTTCTCGCGGCTGCGCGCCAGCGTCGAACTGAGCTTCTGGCACGAGGCCGTCGCCCAACTGACGGCGAGCGACCTCCAGGCACTACGCGACATGATCGCGGCGGCCCGCCTGAAATTGACCTACGTGCCGGTCGAGGTGCCTTTTGAGGAGCACCGCAGCCTGCACCTGACCTTCTTCAAACACCTGGACAACCCGTTCGTTCAGGGCATCCTGGAAGCGTATTGGGCGGCGTACAAAGCCTTCGGCCTGGGGCTGTACGCCGAGCTTTCCTACCACCATGAAGTGTGGGACTACCACGAGCGCATGGTTGAGTGCGTGGCGCGCGGCGATTTCAACGGCGGGCACCAGGCCCTGCGCGACCACATGACCTTGTTACGCTACCGGCCTGAAGAGCCGGAGGTCATCGGGCAGGCAGTCATAGAAAGGTATGGAACATCGCATCATTTGCCGGAGTAAAGTGCTTTTGCAGATAGTTTTTGCCTTTGCGACTTTGAGCGGAGGGCGCGCAAGCGCCGCAGACTACAACACAGGGATAGGTGGCAGGAGCACAGGAATCATGAGTGACGTTGAAGCCTCAGCCCTGGAATCGCTGCTGGTCGAGCGCGAGCCGATCATCAACGATTTCCAGATCATGATCGCCACAGTGAACGGGTCGGGCAGCCAGACGGCGAACACGGCCTTGCTGCGCTCGATCTTTCGCATGGGCGTGCCGGTCAGCGGCAAAAATATCTTTCCTTCCAACATCCAGGGG
>JAGPFT010000379.1 GCA_018056405.1 Anaerolineae bacterium | reverse complement strand
ACGATCATCACGGTGTACACCTTCCTGGGCGATTGCGACTACGTGAACGGCCCGGTGACTTTCCCCCTGTCCTACGTACGCTCCGACAATGTTGAGGGTGGCCGTATCGCCGGCTACGCGCTGGCCGAGAGACTGGGCGGCAAGGGCAAGGTCTACGTCCAGAACACGAACGTCGGCGTGAGCACGACCGAACAGCGTGGCCAGGGCTTCATCGAGGCCATCTCGGAATTCCCCGACATGGAACTGATCGGCATGGACTACAACCTGGACGACGCCAGCACCTCGGCGGCCCAGACCTCTGCCGTCATCCAGCGCGAACCTGAGCTGGCCGGCATCTTCGGTGTGAACGTCTTCAGCGCCCTCGGCGCTGGTAACGCCGTCAAGAACGCCGGGCTGGGCGGGGCGATTGAAGTCATCGCCTTCGACGCCACGAAGGAAGCCATTGAGAACCTGAACCTGGGCGTGGTCAGCATGGTCATCGCCCAGAAGCCCTACGACATGGGCTACCTGGCGGTTGAGTTTGCCCTCGCCGACTGGCGCGGCGTGACCAGCCTGCCGCGTCGTGTCACCACCGGCTACGCGGTGATCACGGCAGAGAACGTGAACGACCCAGAGGTTGCCCGTTTCATTTACCAGGTGCCGTAGGCTCGTTCTGAGCACTCTGACTGATGGGGACGTCCTTCGGGGGATGTCCCCATTTCTTCAATATCTGTGCCGAGGAGATAGTGTAGATGACGGCGGACAGTCAAGCGGAGGCGTTGCCTCTCAAAACCGTTTCCAAGCGGATAGCCAGACAAAAACAGGCCATTCTCCTTGTCAGCAAGGTCTGGTCTTGGATCTTCTTAGCAATTATGGTGGTCTTCTTCTCGATAGAAGGCACGGGCTTCTTCACCATTCGCAACTCGCAGAACATTCTGGTAGCCATCGTCCCCGTCTTGCTGATGGGCCTGGGCCAGACCTTCGTCATCATCGCCGCAGGCATTGATCTCTCGGTGGGCTGGGTTATGGGGCTGGCCTCAGTGGCGTCAGCCTTAGTGATCCGCGACCTGGCTGATGGGGGCATGGCGGTGGGCCTGGCTATCCTCATTGGCTTTGTGGCAGGGGTCGGGGCGGCTGCCCTGGCCGGCTTGCTCAACGGAGTCATCATCGCCAAACTGAGGGTTCCGCCGTTCATCGTCACCCTGGGCGTGTCGTTCATCGCGCGCGGTGCCGCCTACCTGCTCTCTGGCGGCAATGTGGTAGGCGGGCAGCCCCAGGCATTGCGCGACCTGGGCAACGAGGCGTTGCTCTACCTACTGCGGGGCGACGGGACGAAACTCTATTTCCTGCGCAAGCCCGATGTGACTGGCGCGCAACTGCGCATGTTGGATCGCATCCTCCCCTGGCCGGTCGTCATCGCCTCCGTCCTGGTGCTCATCGCTATGTTCATCCTGCACCGCACCCAGTTTGGGCGACACACCTATGCCATCGGTGGCAACAAGGAAGCGACCAAACGCGCCGGCGTGCCAGTGGATCGCCTGACGATCCTGCTGTACGTCATGTCGGCGGCCACTGCCGGGTTTGCTGGCGTGCTGTACACGGCGCGCTTCTCCGGCGGCTCGTCTATCGCCGGCGACGCGCTGATGATGTCCTCCATTGCAGCGGTGATTATCGGCGGTGTCAGCATGTTCGGCGGCGAGGGCCGCGTCAGCGGAACGGTGCTTGGCGCGCTGGTCATCGCCGTGTTGCAAACGGGGCTGATCATGATGGCCGTCGAACCGTTCTGGCAGTACGTCATCGTGGGCATCATCATCATTCTGGCCGTGTTGATGGACCAGGCCCGCGACCTGATCATCGGTCGAGCAGAAGCGGAGTAGCGCATCATGGAACCCATGTTGAGCGTCAAAAACCTGACCAAGCGCTTCGGCGGCCTGACGGCAGTGAACCAGGTGAGCATGGATGTGTACCCCGGCGAAGTAGTCGGCCTGGTGGGCGACAACGGCGCGGGCAAGTCCACCCTGATCAAGATGGTGTCCGGCGTGTACCAGCCGAACGACGGCGAAATCTTCTTCGAGGGCAAGCGCGTGCACATTTCCAAACCATCCGAGGCGCGCGAGCTGGGCATTGAGACCATCTACCAAGACCTGGCCCTGGCCGGCAACCTGGATGTGGGAGCCAACATCTTCCTGGGACGCGAGCACAAACGCGAATACCTGGGCGGCGTGGTGCGCGTGCTCGATAACGACTTCATGCAGGCCCAATCGGAGAAGCTGCTGGTTAATCTGGACGTGCACATCCCGTCGCTGACCCAGAAGATTGACAAGCTGTCGGGCGGACAGCGCCAGGCGGTGGCTATCGCCCGCGCGCTCTACTGGAACGCACGGCTGATGATCATGGACGAGCCGACCAACAACCTCGGCGTGGCCCAGCAGGGCGAAGTGCTCGCCCTCATCCGCCGCCTGCGCGACCAGGGCGTGCCGGTCATTGTCATCAGTCACACCATCCGCGACATCTTCGCCGTCAGCGACCGCATCGTGGTGCTGCATCGCGGGCGCAAGGTGGCCGACAAGCACATGGCTGGCACCACGACTGAGGAAATCGTGCAGTACATCATGGGCGCACGCGACGACTACGGCGACAACTGACGCGGTTCCGGCGGTGCGGCCTCCAGACGCTGAACGAGAAAGCGGCGCGTTGGCGCACCAGTGAGCTTTGCCTCACGCACGATCCGTAGGGGAGGGTTTGGAAACCCTCTCCTACGCCTATCTATGCACATCGGTCCCCGCCAAACTGTTTGCCGCCCAAGCACCCTTTGCTGTACAATCCGCCGCTATGAACGAAACTACGCACCCGCTGCGCTTCGGGGGTTGCATCGCCACCAACCTCGAGCAGACCTACCGCCACCTTGAGCAGATCTACGAGCGCCTGATCGCGCCGACTGGCCTCAATGTGCTGGAATGGTACGCTCTGCGCGCGCTCTACGAAGAAGATGGCCTCAGCGCCTCGCGCCTGGCCGCCCTGGTGTGCCGCCACCCGTCCTCGATGACCGCTCTGCTCGACCGCATGGAGCAGCGCGGCCTGTTACGCCGCGAAGTAGACTCGGCTGACCGGCGCAGCGTGCGCATCTTCCTCACCGCCCAGGGTCGCGCCTGCCGCCCCCAGGTTGAGCGAGCAGCAGCGCAGATCGATCACCTGCTCAAAGACCTGGTTACGCCCGAACAGCTCGACACATTCCTGCACGTGCTCGGCGTGCTCCAGAACATTCCCCTCGGCGACTCCTGACAGCCCTTCTCCCCTCTGACCTTCAGGGGCAGACAGCAGCGGGAGAAGCATTGAGAGGGCGACCGATCAACCTCACCCCCTGGCCTCGCGTCAGCGCCGAGCGGGGGTGAGGTCTGTATTTCGGCGGGAAGGCCCCTCCCCCTGGCCCCCTCCCCGGCAAAGCCAGGGAGGGGGAAGATACGGCGTCTGCGAGCCAAGTCCCCCTCTCTAGCTCGGCTGGAGAGGGGGATTGAGGGGGAGAGGCCTAGGGGCGGGCGCTCGACGATCAGACTTCCGAAGTCTTCGAAGACTTCGGAAGTCTTAGTGCGGCAGAAAGCCCCTCCCCCCTGGCCTCGCTACGCTCGGCTCTTCCCCCCTCTCCGTCAACGGAGAGGGGGCGGCGAGGCGCGCCAGCGCCGAGCGGGGGTGAGGTCTGTATTTCGGCGGGAAGGCCCCTCCCCCTGGCCCCCTCCCCGGCAGAGCCAGAGAGGGGGAAGATACGGCGTCTGCGAGCCAAGTCCCCCTCTCTAGCTCGGCTGGAGAGGGGGATTGAGGGGGAGAGGCCTAGGGGCGGACAGCAGCGTGAGAAGCATTGAGAGGGCGACCGATCAACCTCACCCCCTGGCCTCACTACGCTCGGCTCTTCCC
>JAGPFT010000378.1 GCA_018056405.1 Anaerolineae bacterium | reverse complement strand
TCAACCGGTCCATCCCAGAGCGCGCAGTGGTCGCAGAGAAAGCCTCAGAGCTTTTCCGACTTTCCCCTCCGCGCCCTCGTCATCTCAGCGGCTCAAGATCACTGCCCCAAAAAGCGAATGCACCCCGCGTCGGGCAGTGAGGCAGTGATTGCCTTTCAGCGAATCTGCGAAGGCTGCGAGGGCTAGTAGGGGCGTATGGCCATACGCCCCTACGGTGCTCATGGGGGTCTCACGATGTCCGGGGACTGGCTTCTGCTGACGGCTCACAGCCGCTCTCACTCAGTCCGGGATGAGGATCGTCTCCAGGCCCGGCTCTGGCTCCGGGTAGCGCATGTCGAGCTTTTCCAGCGTCTCGACGAGCACCTGGGAGATGACCAGGTTGCGGTACCATTTCTTGTCCGCCGGGACGATGTGCCAGGGTGCCCAGGGCGTGTTGCAACGGCTGATCGCGTCCTCGTAGGCGGCCATGTACTGCTCCCACTTCTCGCGCACTTGCAGATCGCCCTGCGCGAACTTCCAGTGCTTGCTGGGTTTGCTCAGTCGCTCCTCAAAGCGTTTCTTCTGCTCGGCTTTGGAGATGTGCAGGAAGAACTTGACGATGGTCACGCCGCTTTCGGCCAGCAGGCGCTCGAAGGCGTTGATGTGATCGTAGCGAACCTCCCACACCTTGCGCGGCACCAGTTCCTCGACGCGGACGACCAGCACGTCCTCGTAGTGCGAGCGGTTGAAGAGGCCGATCATGCCCAGCGGCGGCGTGTGCTGGTGGATGCGCCACAGGAAGTCGTGGTCGAGTTCTTCGGTGGTGGGCACCTTGAAGGGAGTCACCTGCACGCCCTGTGGATTGACGCCGCGCATGACGTGGCGGATGGTGCCGTCCTTGCCGCCGGCGTCCATCGCCTGCAGGATGATCAGCAAGGCGTGCTTGTGCTCGGCGTAGAGCACTTCCTGCAGCTCGCCCAGGCGCGCCCGGTTGCGTTCCAGGTCTTCCAGGGCATCGCCTTTGTCGCGGTAGTCTCCTGTGTCATCGGGATCGTAGTCTGCCAGCCGGATGGAGTCGCCGGGCTGGGGGCGGAGCGGTTGCCGCCTGTTGCTCATCGTGTGCTGCTCCTTTCTGCTGCGAACACGCTGCCAAGCACCTCGTCGTAGACGGCCAGCAGGCGCGGCGCGATCACCAGCCAGTCGTAGTTGCGCGCCACGTACTGGGCCGCGCGTTCGCCCAGTGCCGCCCGCTCAGCGGGGTCGCGCAGCAGCTCGATCACCGCGCGGGCGAATCCCTCTTCCGTATCGGCCAGCCGAAGCTGCACTCCGTCCTGCACGTCGAGGCCCTGCGCGCCTACCCGCGTCGAGACTACCGCGCGCCGGGCGGCCATTGCCTGGAGCAGTTTGAGGCGCGTGCCACTGCCCATGCGCAGCGGGACGACATACACTGCCGCCGCTGAGAGGAAGGGGATGATGTCTGGCACCCAGCCGGTGATCTGCACGCCGTCCCGGTCGCGCAGGCTGTTCAGCCGGCGGTGAGGGCGGCTGCCGACGATGAAGAAGCGCGCTTCTGGCACGTGGGCGCGCACTCGATCCAGGGCGTGATTGGCGAACCACAGCGCCGCATCCACGTTGGGACGGTAGTCCATCGAGCCGGTGAAGACCAGCAGAGCCGGGCCGAGGTCCAGGGACGTGTCGGCGACGGCATAGCCGGCAACGTCAATCCCATTGGGCACCACACTCACCGCGCAGCCGGGGGCCAGACGGCGAAACGCCTCGGCGTCGGCGTCGGAGACGGCGATCGTGTGTGTGGCCTCGTGCACCACCTGGCGCTCGTAGCGCGCCAGGCGGCGCCACTGGACGAACGAGTACAGCGCGCCGGGCAGTCGGGCCAGGCTGCCGCGCTCGGCCTCGAAGATGCTGCGCTGCAAATCGGCCTCCGCGTTGAACGAGTCGTAGATGAGCGGTATCTCCGGCTGGACGCGCCGCACGACTGGCGCGTAGATGGTCATTTCCAGACTCTCGATCTGCACCAGATCGTAAGGTATCTCTTCCAGCAGCTTGCTCAAGGCGTGCTGGTAGTGGGCGGAGAAGCAGCGCCCTTGCATGTCCGCTTTGTCGGTCAGCAGCAGGTCGCGCAGCCGGTCGGCGAGCTTGCGCTGTGGCGGGGAGACTGTCTCTACCCGCGCACAGTAGGCGACGAGCCGCTCGCGCTGCGCGTTGAGCTGGGCGCGCGTGGCGAAGGAGAGCAGGTGTACCTCGTGCCCCGCAGCGTGCGCCGCGCGCAACAGGCCGTTGGTGCGCAGCGTGCCACCCGCGTGAGCAGGCTCAGGCAATTCAGCGGTCAGGAAAAGCAGTCGCATGGCTCAGATTATCCGTCAGAAAGGTGCAATGCCAGTCACTCTGCCATAACCCGCGCGTAGACCTCGCGGACGATCTCCGCCGTGCGCCGCCAGGTGAACGTCGCGGCGCGGGCCAGGCCGGCGGCGCGCAGCGTGTTGTGCAGGGCGCTGTCCGTCAGCAGGCGGCGCAGCGCGTCGGCGATGCTGCCCGCGTCATCAGGATTGACCAGCAATCCAGCGTCGCCGGCCACTTCCGGCAGCGAACTGCGCTCTGAGACGACCGGCGGCGTGCCGCAGGCCATTGCTTCCAGCGCGGTTAGCCCGAACCCTTCGTAGTGCGAGGGCAGGGCCAGGGCCACCGCGCCGCTGTAGAGCGCAGGCAGATCATCGCGTGGTGGGTTTTCGACCCAGATCAGGTAGTCCTCCAGGGCCAGGGCTTCTGCCGTCCGCTGAATGTCCTCGTACAGCCAGCCACGCCGCCCGGCCAACACCAGCGGCGGGGCGTCCGGCAGATCGCGCCGCAGCAGATCGTAGGCGCGCAGCAGGGCCGGGATATTCTTGCGCGGCTCGAACGTGCCGACAAACAACACATACTGCGCGGGCAGGCCCCAGCGCGCCCGGCACGCCTGGATCGCCTCGGCGGGCGCGGGCTGGAACATGGCGTCAACGCCGAGCATGTGCACGGTGATCTTGTCGGCGGGCACGCTCAGCAGGGCCATCAGGTCGGCGCGGGTCGCCTGGGAGGAAGCCAGGAGGTGATCGGCACGGCGCACTGCCCAGGCAATCTGCCCGGCGTAATAGCGGCGGCTGTCTGCCGTCATGAACTGCGGGTAGTGCAGGTAGTGCAGGTCGTGGATGGTGACTACCTGGCGGCGGGCCGCGCGCGCCGGAGGAATCGCGTCTGGGGAATGCAGGATGTCCAGATGGTAGGGGGTTAATTCCACCGAGAGTGCCCACCGCTCCAGGCGGTGATGGCTCGGCGTCAGCGTGTTGACCCGCGCGAAGTTCGGCGCAGCAGCCAGCGTCTCCCGGTCGCGGATGTGCTGGACAGCGCGGTAATCGCTGCTCGCGTCCAGCATGACCAACTCGTGGATCAGGTGGCGCGTGTACTCGACGATTCCGCCGGGACGGTAGTAGTTCAGTCGGGCGTCAATTGCGATGCGCATGAGAGTGAACTGATCAAACTTCTGCAATCAAAGAGAGAGATGTCGCCTTTGCCACGATTAACCTGCGTCATGTTTTCGCAACGAAAGTTTGAATCAGCTCGTAGTATAGCCTAAGGGAAAAAGCACACCAATGGTGAGTGCGGGAGGCATTCGCTTTTTGGGGCAGTGATCTTGAGCCGCTGAGATGACGAGGGCGCGGAGGGGAAAGTCGGAAAAGCTCTGAGGCTTTCTCTGCGACCACTGCGCGCTCTGTGAGGGACCGGTTGAGAAGCCCGCTGCGCGGGTTTACCTCACCCCTCAATCCCCTCTCCACACGCGGAGAGGGGACTGAGCCAGCTACTTACTCCCCCTCTCCGTATATGGAGAGGGGGCCGGGGGGTGAGGTCTGCAACCGATCTCTGCAC
>JAGPFT010000377.1:2099-3898 GCA_018056405.1 Anaerolineae bacterium | reverse complement strand
CACCTCGATCACAGCCTTGCAATCGCTGGGGATCAGGCTGCGATCGGGCACGACGAAGACAATCGCCGCCCCCAGACGCGGCCCCTGGGTGAGCAGGATCGAGACAGCGGCCTCGGCCTGCACCTCAGCCAGCGGGGAGTTCTCGCCGAAGCCGCCACTGCCATCCACCACGACCAGCAGGTGCGGCAGGGTGGGATCGGTGTCGCTGTCTTTGTCGGCCAGGCGTAGCTGGCGGCGCTCCAACTCCACCTGCAGATCGTCCCAGAAGCGGCGCACCTTGTCCTGCTCGAAGCACAGTTGGTCGCCGGTGCCCTGCTGGTTGCGCGCCGTGTTGCAATGCGGCAGCCAGCGCGCCCACTCCCACTCCGCGCGCGACTCCGGCGAGCCGACGACGAACAGCCGCGCATCGGTCGGCGCGTGAAAGGCTGTGTAGTGGGTCATCATGGCGCGGATGAAGTGATACGTCTCGGTCCGTCCATTGCCGGCAATGCCGAGGGCGAAGCGGGCCGTGACCGATTGATCGTCGGGACTCTGGCTTTCCTCGCCGTCCTCGCTGGCGGTCACTGACGCGCTTTCCGGCTTGACGTAGCGGCGCAGGGGGATGGTGATCGGCACGTCGGTGACGAAGCGCGAATCTTCTTGCAGCTTGAGCGCGTCCTTAAGCTGCGGGTCGTCTTCGGCGGGCGTTCCAGTGTTGAGCACATAGCGCATGGTGGAAGGTCGCGTGCCGATGCCCAGCCGCACTGCGCCGAAGTCGCTGTCGGTTGTGCGCCGTTCCCACAGCCGCAGGCCGTTGACCTTGTTCTCGCGGTCCCCGGCGATTTGCAGCACGATCTCCGGCTCCGGGTAGTTGTGCAGGTAGAAGCCACGCTGGATGTCGTGCGAGGCGATCATCTCTTTGCGCAGTTCGATCAGGCGAAGCTGGTAGGCGCGCTTCTTCTCCGCTTCCAGGCGGCTGTTGCGGATGAAGGCGATCAGCGCCACCGTGGTCGAGGCGACCACCGACAGGCCCATCGGGATCAGCAGCAGCATACTGCGCCCCTGCCCGCTGGCGCTGACGATCACGTAGCCGATGATGGTAACCAGCGGCAGCGCCACCTGGATCAACTGCTGGCGACTGCCGGACTCGCTGGCCGGCGGCTGCGGAATGGTCACTTCGCCGTAGGGGAGTTCGGGCTGGATGCGGGGAGGGCGGTTGGTGAACTCAGGCATGAGTCAGGTCTCCGGTGATTCACCGCTGCACGGATGATCGTGCACGATCGTGTGCGTGCTGCTATAGGTATTATACAACACCTGGAGTCTCGCGCGGGGCCAGGAGCGTCGCACCGATTCTACTGTACGCCAGGGCCACGAGGCAGGGTCACAGGGCAATCGCTCACACGTGTACGCTGTTCTCCCTCACCCCCGGTCTCGGGGTTCAGGGGCGGACAGGCGTTGAGACCGGTTTATAGTCTGAGGCAAGTCTTCACTTTACCTCACCCCCGCGCGGCGCTGGCGCGCCTCGTCTCCCCCTCTCCGTCAACGGAGAGGGGGAAGAGCCGAGCGTAGCGAGGCCAGGGGGTGAGGTTGATCGGTCGCCCTCTCAATGCTTTACACGCTGCTGCCCGCCCCTGAACCACGTGGTGGGGAGGGGCGGACAGGCATTGAGGTTGGTGTGTGGTCTGGAGTGGCCCTTCACTTTACCTCACCCCCGCGCGGCGCTGGCGCGCCTCGCCTCCCCCTCTCCGTCAACGGAGAGGGGGAAGAGCCGAGCGTAGCGAGGCCGGGGGGTGAGGTTGATCGGTCGCCCTCTCAAGGCT
>JAGPFT010000377.1:0-1999 GCA_018056405.1 Anaerolineae bacterium | reverse complement strand
GGGCGGACAGGCATTGAGGTTGGTGTGTGGTCTGGAGTGGCCCTTCACTTTACCTCACCCCCGCGCGGCGCTGGCGCGCCTCGCCTCCCCCTCTCCGTCAACGGAGAGGGGGAAGAGCCGAGCGTAGTGAGGCCAGGGGGTGAGGTTGATCGGTCGCCCTCTCAATGCTTCACACGCTGCTGCCCGCCCCTGAACCCCGTGGTGGAGAGGGGCGGACAGGCATTGAGATCGGTTTATAGTCTGAGGCAAGTCTTCACTTTACCTCACCCCCGCGCGGCGCTGGCGCGCCTCGCCTCCCCCTCTCCGTCAACGGAGAGGGGGAAGAGCCGAGCGTAGCGAGGCCGGGGGGTGAGGTTGATCGGTCGCCCTCTCAAGGCTTCACACGCTGCTGCCCGCCCCTGAACCACGTGGTGGAGAGGGGCGGACAGGCGTTGAGATCGGTTTATAGTCTGAGGCAAGTCTTCACTTTACCTCACCCCCGCGCGGCGCTGGCGCGCCTCGTCTCCCCCTCTCCGTCAACGGAGAGGGGGAAGAGCCGAGCGTAGCGAGGCCGGGGGGTGAGGTTGATCGGTCGCCCTCTCAAGGCTTCACACGCTGCTGCCCGCCCCTGAACCACGTGGTGGGGAGGGGACTTCATAGCGGCCTGACTCCCCCTCTCCACCACGTGGAGAGGGGGCTGGGGGGTGAGGCTAGACGTGACTGGAGTTCATAACAACACGCTCCGGGGGCGTCACTCCGCCCAGCCGGCGCGGGCGACGGCATCCAGCACAGCGTCGTGCAGGAAGCGGTTGGTGACGATCACGCCTCGGTTGCTGACCATGCGCGTGCCGGCGGTCCAGTCAAACGAGTGTCCGGCGACATCGGTCACCCGCCCGCCCGCCTCGCTGACGATGACGTAACCTGCCGCGTGATCCCACAGCTTCTCGCGAAAGCGCGGGTCTGGCACGACGCGCAGGTACATGTCGCCCATGCCGCTGGCGATCATCGCGTACTTGTCCTGGCTGTCCAGGGATCGGCGAGGCGCACCCGGTTTGCGACCCAACGCCCGGCTCACCTCGTCAATGAACGACCAATCGGTGTGCTCTGCCTCGAAGCTGGTCAGCAGCGTTGCGGCGCGCGGATCGGTGTTCGTAGAGACCTGGATCGGCTCGCGCGCGCCGCCCGCCAGCAACTCGCGGTACGCACCCGCGCCGCGCATGGCGTAGGTCAGCGCGCCAGGTTCGGCGGGCGGATTGGCTTCGTCGCTGTAGAAGCCAGGGCTGGCCAGCACGCCGAGCGCTGGCTCACCGCCGACCATCAGGGCGATGGCGACGCAGTAATGCCGCCCGCCCAGAAAGCCCTTCGTCCCGTCAATCGGGTCTACGATCCAGGTGCGCTCGGCCTGCTTCTGCTTGCCAAAGTCGAGCCAGGCGCAGACCTGCTCCTCGAACACATAGCCGCCCAGCGCATCGGTGATGAAACGGCTCACCAGCGCGCGCTGGCGGTCGTTGAGCAGCAACATGAACTCTTCGGAACGCTCCTCGGAAAGCACCGCGTCGTCCGGGAAATTCTCGGATAGGGCGTGGCCGATCAACGCCTGCGAGGCGTAGTCGGCGACGGTCACCGGCTCGCGCCCGTCTTTCTGCGACGGGCTGACCAGCTCGGCCTGGATGTTCTGGCAGATTCCCGCGGCGATGCGGGCGATGGTCTTGGCGGTTTCAAGCTCGTAGGACAGTGTCACTCGGTTGAACTCCTGGGGTCAGAAACGTGCGGGCCATTGTAGCGCAGGAGGGGCGGCGGTGAAACAGACTCCCATCAGGGGGGTGCATTCGGATTTGGGGGCAGGTGCAGAGATCGGTTGCAGACCTCACCCCCCGGCCCCCTCTCCATATCTGGAGAGGGGGAGTAAGTATCTGGCTCAGTCCCCTCTCCGCGTGTGGAGAGGGGATTGAGGGGTGAGGTAAACCCGCGCAGCGGGCTTCTCAACCGGTCCATCACAGAGCGCGCAGTGGTCGCAGAG
>JAGPFT010000376.1 GCA_018056405.1 Anaerolineae bacterium | reverse complement strand
CGCCACCAGAATGGGGAACGACGTGAACTGGTCGAGGATGCGATTCAGCAGGTCGTTGAGCAGCTTCGTCTCCATGACGAAGGCCAGCGGGATCTCGTTCATGCTCTGGCGCAAGGCGCGCACCTGCGTCTCCTCGATGTCCACGATGGCGCTCACCGAGTTGGGGCGCACTGTGGGCGGGAAGGCACTGCTCGGCGCGTAATTGAACGAGCCGAAGCCGACCTGCACCCCGCCCGTGCGCCGATCTATCATGCCCACGATCTCGAAGCGGATGAGCCGGCGCTCGTCGCCGCCGGTGAGCTGGCCTGCTCCTTGCGGTATGAGTTCGAACAGCAGTTGGTCGCCCACTTCCAGGCCAGAGGCGATGACTCCCGGAGTGGCCGAGATGATGATGGGCGGGTACTCACCTGCGTCGCTGTCCCAGGGACCTGTATCCGCCGCCTTGAGCTGGCGGCCCTGGTAGAACTCGACATCAGGCAGGTTCGAAGCCACGCTGCGCGCATCAACGCTGGTGAACATCCAGTTCAGCGTCTCGGCATAGTCGGGGTCTTCCTGGCGGGCACGGGATACGAGTTGGTTGAGAGTCAGCACCTGGTTGGTGCTGACATCGGTCGCCGAGACCAGGTTGGTGCTGTAGGTGCCCAACGCCGAGTAGCTGCGCACGCCCTCCGCCTCCTGCAGGCGGGATTCGACGGCGTTGAGCGTGTCGCCCGCGCCGGCGACGAAGATGATCACGTTGCCGCCCACTTCATTTTCGAGCACCTGCTCGAAGCGGTTGGTGATGGCCGTGGTCAGCATGGTGATCAGGCTGAGCGTGAAGACGCCCACCACCAGCGCCAGCAGGGTAGAGGCTGCACGACCTTTGGCGGACAGCATCGAGCGCAGCACCAGCTTGAGATCAACCAGCCGCCAGGTGGGCAGGAAGCGCCCCACCAGCCAGATGATCACCCACAGGGCGGCGTACAGCAGGGCGACGGCGATGAAGGTGCCGAACAAGATCAGCAGGGCCGGCACGGCGTAGCCGAAGGCCGCACCCAACAGTGGCAGGCCCGGTACCATCAGCACCCAGCGCACCATGCGCCGCCAGAGCTTGCGCCGCGTCCAGCCGGAGAAGATGCCACCTGCCAGCATGGTCACGCCCATCAGCAGGCCCAGGAATCCCCCCACGCTCATGGCGAAGCCGCGAATGGACTGCGCCGAAAGCAGATCGTTGATCAACGGCTGGGCGACCAGGCTGATGGCCAGCATGACGAACAGCAGCGCCGCAAACGAACGGGCGCGCCCGGCACGCGGCACCACTGTGTCCGACGGGCGCAGCACCAGGTTGGGGCGCACCTGCCCGGCGGCCAGCGTCGGCAGGAAGCCGAAGATGGTGGTGACGATGACGCCGACGACGAAGCCCGTGAGCGGCGGGGTGAGCGTGATACGGAAAGTGAGCGTCTGGGCCAGGAAGTTCCCGGCCACGCCCTTGATCGCATAGGCAGCCGCCCAGCCCAGGACGATGCCCGCCAGGCTGCCGAAGATGCCCATCAACACGGCTTCGACCAGGAACAGGGCGGTGATCTGCTCGGCCTCCAGGCCGATGGTCTTGAGCACGGCCACCTCGGTCGTGCGCCGGCTGACGATGACCAGCATGGTATTGACGATGCCGATGCCCCCGATCAACAGCGAGACCAGCCCCATGATCACCACCAGTTGGTTGATGGCATCGGCGATGTCGCTGTTCATCTCCTCCAGGTCAACCGTGTTGACGGTGCCCACGAAGTTGAAGCGTTGCCCTACGGCGCGCGTGGCCTTCTCCACCTGCGCCGGGTCGCCCAGACGCACAAAGATTTCGCTAGCGCTGGGGGTGATCTCCCCGCCGAACAGGGGCACGGCGGACACATCGAGGTAGTAGTAGCCGATCAGGGTGCCCGCGAAGTTCTCGAAACCGGCTTCCTCCGACGTGGGTACGATGCCGCGCAGCGTGAATTCGGCATTGGCCCCGCCTAGCAGCAAGGTGTCGCCCACCTGCGCGTCGAGTGCGTCGGCCAGGTTGCGGCTGATCACGATGTCCGTCGGAGCCTGGATCACCTCGCGCAGCAGTTCGCTGTCTTCAGTGCGGCGCTCGCCATAGAGCGGGTAGGCGGCGATCTCCACGACGTAGGGGGTGACAAAGGTCTGCTCTTTGTCATTGCGCGGGTTGCTGACCACCGCGCCGACGGAAGCCGAGGTGAACGCCTGGCGGTAGGTGATGGTCGTGCCGGGGTAGTGTTCGCTGAACCACTCGCCGATGATCTGCACGCCTTCGAGGGTGAAGACGTTGCCGCCGAACATGCCGCTCGACGCGAGCAGACCCTCGTCACGCGCGCGCTGCACGCCGTCGAACTCGCCGGCGGCGGGCGAAAGGCGAATATCGCCGCGGTTGCTCTCTTGCAGGCTACCGGTCAGCGTATCTTCGATCATCACGCCGAGCGTCTGCAGGCTGACGATGGCGGCCACGCCCGCCGCGATGCACAGCAGCGCGAACAGGGTGCGTTGCTTGTTCACGCGCAGGTCGTTGAGCGAATGGCGCGTGTAGAAGCTGAGCTTTTCGATCATGGTCCCGCCCTCGCTAGCGCCCGTTGATGGTCACGGGCTTGAGGTCGCCGGTGGAACGCTTGTCTTTCAGCATCCGGATCGCCTCCATCTGCGCGGTAGAGCGCGCGTCCACGTCCTGGGCGATCTTACCGTCCACCAGCGCCACCACGCGGTCGCACTGCGAGGCCACTTCCATATTGTGGGTGACGACGATGATCGTCGTGCCAAGCTGCCGCTGCACGTTGCGCAGCGCCTGGAGCACCATCTCACTCGACTCGGTGTCCAGGTTGCCGGTCGGCTCGTCGCAGAGCAGCAACGGCGGCTCGTTGGCCAGGGCGCGGGCCAGGGCCACGCGCTGCTGCTGCCCGCCCGAAAGCTGCGTGGGACGGTGACGCAGGCGGTCGCCCAGCCCCAGCAGTTCGAGCAGTTCTCTGGCGCGCTTGGTCGGGTTGTATTTGCGCTTGCGGGCGAACTGCACCGGCAGGGCCACGTTCTCCAGCGCGGACAGGGTGGGGATGAGGTTGAAGAACTGGAAGACGAAGCCGATCTTCTCGTTGCGCACGCGAGTGAGGGCGCGCTCGTCGAGATCGGTGATGTCCTGTCCGTCAATGAAGATGCGCCCCTCACTGGGCGAATCCAGCCCGCCGATCAGGCCCAGCAGGGTGGATTTGCCGCTGCCCGACGGGCCGATGATACCCAGGAACTCGCCGGGGGCGACGCTCAGCGAGACGCCGCGCACGGCGTGCACGACGACCTCGCCCATCTTCAGGTCTTTGCGCAGATTCTCGGTGCGCACGACGTAGTGATTGGTTGTTGCTTGCATCATGGTAGCTTCGCTTTCTGGTATCTGATGCAGGTGGTACGTGGCGCTCTTGGCGGCACGTCAAGCGCTTGGGTCGGGGACGTGCCTTGTGGCAACAGGAGGCTGTGCCATAACAGTATACGGCGGAGCGGGCCGAATGTTGCGGACGACGGGGCTTTCATCCAGCCCCGCAAGTCTGGGCCAGACTTTCTCACCCCCGGCCTTCAAAACAAAGCCGCTCGAACAGGTTGCGTTCGAGCGCTCACGAGCTTGCAGAATAGTCGGGGTGCCCGGACTTGAACCGGGGACCTCTGCGTCCCAAACGCAGCGCGCTGGCCAACTGCGCTACACCCCGCATCGGTGGGCGCTAGTATACTCGCCAGGCCGGGCGCTGGCAAGGGTGCGAGCGAGTCGAGGTGCATTCGGATTTGGGGGCAGGTGCAGAGATCGGTTGCAGACCTCACCCCCCGGCCCCCTCTCCATATACGGAGAGGGGGAGTAAGTATCTGGCTCAGTCCCCTCTCCGCGTGTGGAGAGGGGA
>JAGPFT010000375.1 GCA_018056405.1 Anaerolineae bacterium | reverse complement strand
CCTCTCTAGCTTGGCTGGAGAGGGGGATTGAGGGGTGAGGCGTTCAACGAGCATTCCTGAACTTTCCCCTAGCAAGAGGGTATTCGTGCACCCATGCGGGAGGCGCGCCAGCGTCAGGGGTTGTGCGGCGCGGAGCAATGTGTTACCGTGATCACGCCGAGCGGCCATGCAGCAAAGGAGCGCGCCCGCCATGTCTGCCCTATCCCATCTCTCGCCCGCCGACAAACGCATCAGCCTGGCCGAGGCCGCCGCGCTGGTGCAGCCGGGCCAGACGCTGGCCCTGGGCGGCAACATGCTCTACCGCCGCCCGGTCGCCTTCGTCCGCGAGCTATTGCGCCGCCCGCAGCCGCCCATTGACCTGACTTTACTGTGCTTCACGGCGGGGTATGAGTCCGATCTGCTGGTCGGGGCGGGCTGCGTCCGCCAGACGCGCACCTGTTACTTCGGGCTGGAGGCGTTCGGGCTGGCCCCCATGTTCACCGCCGCCGCCAGCGCCGGGCAGCTCCGTGTGATCGAGGAGACGGAGGCCAGCCTCGCCTTTGGGATTCGGGCCGCGCTGGCAGGCGTGGGCTTCATGCCCTCGACGGCCTGGCTGGGCACCGACCTGCTGGCGCTGCGCCCGGACGTACAGACCCTCCGCGACCCGTACAGCGGCCAGACGCTGGTCGCCTTCCCCGCTCTGTCGTGCGACGTAGCCGTGATCCACGCCCTGGTCGCCGACCGGCGCGGCAACGCTCGCCTGAACAAAAACCTGGGCATTGACCCGGAACTGGCTGGCGTTGCAGCGACGGTGATCGTCACGGCGGAAGAGATCACCGGGCGATTGACCAGCGATGTAGACCTGCCCGGCCCGCTGGTCACAGCGGTCGCGCCCGCGCCGCGCGGCGCGTGGCCTACCTCGGCCTACCCGCTCTATCCGGTCGGCGGCGGCGAGCTATTGCGCTACGTGGAAGCCTGCGCCAACGGCGACTTCGCCGGATACCTGGCGGGAGTCCTGGCGGGGGACACGGGATCGGCGTGAGAGACCCTTTGAGAACCTCACCCCCCGGCCCCTCTCCACGTTGGAGAGGGGGCGAGCCGAGCGCAGCGAGGCTGGGGGTGAGGTAGAACAACGCGCACGTTTGATGCAATCGCCCTGCTCTCAGCAACCTCTCATGCGGTTTAGCAGGCACCATGCGTATAATCTAGACTGAGATCGTATCTTGTGGAGACTGTCCGATGCATCGCTCAAAGCCGCTCCGCGCCCTCATCTTCATCGCCCTGCTGAGCGCGGCGCTGCTGGCTATGGCTCTGCTTGCCTGGCACGCCCCAGCGAGCGCGTCCACCCCTACCCAGAGTGGGCAGCCAGCAGGTACGGAGGCGCTCTTCACCGCGTTCCGCGAAGCATGGAGGCTGCTGCACGACAACTACCTGGACCCTCTCGACGACAGCGCCCTGGTGAGCGGGGCCATTGACTCGATGGTTCGCTTCGCCGAGACGCCGGACGCTGTGATCCCCCCCACCCTGCCGCCCGGCGAGAGCGCCGACGAAGAGGCAGCCCTCGCGCCGCTGTGGGACGCCTGGACAGCTATTCACAGCGCCAACCCCCTGGTGGACGATGAGAAACTGCTCGACGCAGCGCTGTACGGCCTGATGGCCGCCGCCGGCGACGCCCACACCGATTACATGGACCCGGAAACCTACGCCCGCGTTTCGGAAGGCATGAGCGGCGAGTATGAGGGAATCGGTGCCACCGTCCGCACCAGCGAGGAATACGGCGGGCTGGAACTGGTCACGATCATCGCCGGATCGCCCGCCGAAGCCGCCGGCCTGCGCGCCGGAGATGTGATCGTTGAAGTCGAGGGGCAGGATGTCACCGGACTGTCGCAGAATGAGATTATCAGTCTGGTGCGCGGCCCGGCAGAGACGCGGGTCGTGCTGGGCATTCGCCGCCCGAACGTGGCCGGCATTCTCACCTTCGAGGTCATGCGCCAGCGGATCAGCGTGCCCAGCGTGACCAGCCGCGTGCTGGAGGGCGAGATTGGCTACATCCAGCTTTACGGCTTTGAGGACAACACAGCCGCCGAAATGGTCGAGGCGCTGCAGGCCATGAACGCCGACGCGCTGCGCGGGCTGATCCTGGACTTGCGCGGCAACCCCGGCGGTTACCTGACGACCTCCATCCAGGTTGCCAGCGCGTACCTTGAAGACGGTAACATTCTCGTGGAGCGCACGCCCACCCGTACCACCGAGTACCCGCGCATGGGCGAAGTGATCGCCGCACACGTGCCGATGGTGGTCCTGGTGGATCAGGGCAGCGCCAGCGCGTCGGAACTGGTGGCGGGGGCCTTGCAGGATCATCACCGGGCGACTGTGGTGGGGATGCCCACCTTTGGCAAGGGATCGGTGCAGCGCTGGTACAGCCTGTCCAACGGCGGCGGCATCCGTATCACGGTGTCGCGCTGGTACACGCCCGACGGGCGTTCGGTGAGCGAGCACGGCATCCAGCCGGATGTAGTGGTTGCCTACGAGCCGGATGCCGACGGTGGGGACGACGATAATCAGCTTGCAGCGGCAGTGGCCGTGCTTGAGGGCACATACGCCACCGCCGAGAAGACACTCCCCCGCAAAGAGGCGGGGATTGGCATATTAAGCCCCTGATCTTGCGCGTTTCATAGCCGGCTCTAATGCCACTCTAATCGCACCTGGGTATACTGCGCGTATGATGCTGCATTGGGCGGCAGACTTAGAGACCATTTGAGAAGTGTTCCCCCCACCCCAAACCTCTCCCCCACAAGGAGAGAGGGGCCTGGAGCGCGCGCTTTTCTCCCTTCCCCCCTCGTGGGGGAAGGGCCGGGGATGGGGGGAGAGGCAGGTGTAAGGCTTCTCAAACGGCTTCCTATCCGCTTGAGAGACCTGGCGGAGCACAGCCGCTCCGAAGGAGTGAGGGATGTTCTTCGACCCGATTTATATCCTCATTGTCGTGCTGCCGACTCTGGTCATCAGTGGGCTGGCCCAGGCGTGGGTGCGCGGCGCGTACCAGAAATGGAGCAACGTTCCCAACAGCCGGGGTGTCAGCGGGCAGCAGACCGCCCAGATTCTAATGCGCGACGGGGGCATCCAGCGCGTGGGGCTGGAACTGGGCAAGGGTGAGCTATCGGACCATTACGATCCGCGCGCGGGCGTGGTGCGCCTCTCACCAGCCGTAGCCACGCAGCCGTCGGTTGCCTCGATGGCCGTTGCCGCGCATGAGTTCGGCCACGTCCAGCAGGACCAGCAGAAAAGCCCGCTGATGGCGCTGCGCGCTATGCTCATCCCCAGCGCGACGCTCGGCCCGCAACTGGGCATCGGCCTGATCTTCGCCGGGCTGATCTTGAATATCACCGGGTTGGCCGTCGCGGGGCTGATCCTGTTCGCCGGGGCGGCGGTGTTCACGGTTGTCACGCTGCCCGTTGAGTTAGATGCTAGCCGCCGGGCCATGAACTTGTTGCGCGATACCGGCCTGATCGCCAGCGAGCAGGACGCGGAAGGCGCAAAGGCCGTGCTGCGGGCGGCAGCCTTCACCTACGTGGCCGCGGTCGCTACCTCGCTGCTCACGCTCCTCTATTACGCGATGCTGGTCTTTGGCGGTCGCAACCGCGACTGACGGGCGCAGCCCAGGTAAGCAGGCACTCGTGACTCTCCAGGCTCAACCTGCCGCCGACTACACGCTGGACGAACTGATCGCCGTGTGCATCGCGCGGCAGGTTGAGGATGGCGACGTGCTGGCCCAGGGTCTGGCCACGCCATTGGTCGCCGCCGGGTATATCCTGGCCCAGCGCACGCACGCCCCCAACGCTTTCTTCGCCTCGGCCATCAGTCAGGGCATGGTGCAGGACTGGGCACCGCTGGGCCTGGCCCGCGCCGAAGAACTGTGGTCGGGCAAGGCGCTGACT
>JAGPFT010000374.1 GCA_018056405.1 Anaerolineae bacterium | reverse complement strand
GCGCAGCGCGGAGACGTGATCACCATCTCCATGCAGCGCACCTCTGGCAACCTCGACCCGTATCTCGATCTGGCTACTCCTGACGGTATCGTGCTGCTGTCCGACGACGACGGCATGGCGGCACAGGGCACGCTGGACGCGGCTATTACCAATTACACGATCCCGCGCTCGGACATCTACCTGATCGTCGCCACACGATTCGGGCGCGAGGCGGGTACTACTGAGGGGACGTTTGTTCTGTCTGTGACACAAACGCCCGCCGAGATGCTCGGCCTGGAGCCGGACAATGCCCGTCTGATTGACTATGGCGCAACGCTCACGGGAAGCATCAGCGACGAGGTGCCAGTGCGCTATTTTCGCTTTGAGGCGGAGCGCGGCGATGTCATCGCGGTGACGATGCAGCGGCAGGATGGATCGCTTGACCCCTTTGTGCGCGTGCTCGATGCCGGCCTGACTCCACTGGCCGAAGACGATAACAGCGGCGACGACCGGGGCGCACGTATTGTCGCGCTCACCCTGCCCCAGCGCGGCATCTACTACATCGCCGCAGGGCGCAGCGGCGAGCAGGCAGGGCGCTCGGAAGGCGCTTTCGCGCTGAAACTGAGCGGGCGGCCAGGATTGACTAACGGACAGGCGCTTGAGATCATCTATGGAACGACGGTCAGCGGGCTGATCTCCGACCAGGTCCCAGAGGAGGAGTACGTCTTTGTCGGCCAAGCGGGCGATGTCGTGCGGATTACGATGGAGCGCGTTGATGGCGACCTCGACTCGCTGGTGACGCTGTATGACAGCGAGCGCAAGCAGATCGCCTTTGACGATGACAGCGCCGGCGATCAGAATGCCCGGCTTGACCAGTTTGTGCTGCCTGCCGATGGCATGTACCTGCTCATCGCCTCGCGCTTTGACCGAGCGAAAGGCACAACCAGCGGCTCCTACCTGCTCACATTGGAGCTGGTGCGTCCGGGCGGCTGAAGTCGTCCGCGCCTATCTCTCTAACCTGTGCCACCCAGCCGAGGACACCGATCCCTATGCCCCACGAGCCTGCCGGCGCTCCGTCCCAGCCCAGCCATGCTGCTGCCGCCAGCGCCGTCCCGTTCTGGCGCACCCTGCTCTACGCCCTGGGCAATGCCGCCGGGTTGCTGACCTACACAACGTTCAACACCTTCATCCAGTACTTCTACACTGATGTCAAGGGCCTGCCCCCGCAATGGGTGGGACGCGGCTGGTTTGCCTTCGGCTTCTGGAACGCCGTCAACGACCCGGTCGCCGGCTGGCTGTCCGACCGTACCAGCACACGCTGGGGGCGGCGACGCTTCTTCATTGGGTTGCTGGCCGTCCCTACCGCCGTCGCCTTCGCGCTGATCTGGCTGCCGCCGTTCGATAGCTCCAATCCCAGCGCCCTGCTGGTCTACTTCCTGGTCATTATCAGCCTCTACGACCTGCTGCAATCCATTGTCACGCTCAACCAGGACGCCCTGTTCCCGGAGATGTATCAGGAGACGGACAGCCGGGCGGCCAGCGCCAGCACTCGCCAACTAGTCGGTTTCGTGGTGGGCAACGGCATGGCCGTCGCGCTGACTCCCACCATCTATGGCAGGCTGGGCTGGGATGCGCTCGCCGTGTTGTGGGGGGCACTGGCTGCGCTGATGTACTTCGCGTCGCTCATCGGTATCCAGGAAGACCCGGCTTACTCCCGGCAGCCGCGCCAACCCTGGCGGCAACAGATGCGCGTCGTGCTGGGCAACCGCACCTTCCTGATTGTACTGGGCATCAACTTCACGACGCGCTTCATTATCGCTGTGATTGTCGCCGCCATGCCCTTCTACGCAGATTACGTCCTGCACATCAGCGAGGAGCAACTCACGCAGATTCTGCTGGCGCTGTTCGCCACGTCGGGTGTGTCGGTCTTGCTGTGGCAGATAGTCATCCGGCGCGTGGGCACGCGCACGGCGATGCTGGCCTCGATGAGTATCGCCGCCGTCTTCGCCCTGCCGTTGCTGCTCACGTCCAGCCTCACCGCCACCCTCGTCGTGATGGCCCTGCTTGGGGCATCTATTGGTGGAGTCGTGCTGGGGCCGGATATGCTTTTTGCCGAGGTCGTGGACGAGGATTACGCGAAGACAGGCATCCGCCGCGAGGGGTCCTATCGCGGCATCCTGGGGTTCATCTTCCGCTTTCCGCCTGCTGTAGCTGGCTTGCTGCTGGGCGAAGGTCTGGCTCTGGCCGGGTATGACGCCGATCTCGCGGCGGGCGCTCAACCCGATGAGGTTGTCACGTTGATTCGCGCCTTCGTCGCTTTTCTGCCGCTCGTTGCGCTTGCGGCGGGGATTGTCCTGCTGCGTATCTACCCGCTGCACGGGGAATATCTACAGGCCATTCAGCAGCGAGTCGCCGATCGGCGTGCTGCTTCCAGTGAGGCGGTTGTGGCTCCGGCCAGCGGCGCGCTCGATCCGCTGGCGGGCAGTGACTAATGCATCAGGGCGGAAACAGGTGCGCGGTTTGACCTGATTGACCCCTATCCCCCCAGCCCCCTTTCCCCGCTAGCGGAGAAAGGGGGGAGCAGACTCAAGTCCCTCCCTGCTGGCGGGGAAGGATTTAGAGTGGGATAAACCATCGAACAGCCACTGGTGGACTTCCGCCAACGTGCACTAGCCCGGCGACTCGCGCCCTGCTGTCAGTCTGGGCGATGATCTGCCGGGGTGTCCGGCGGAGGGACGTCGTTTGGGGGCTGTTGATCCGGCCATTCCGCCACGTCACGCTTGCTTTTGAGCTTGCGCTTGTCGGCGGGCCGCTCTGGGACAATCAGCATCAGGATCACATAAATAACCAGCCCAGACCCGCTACTCAACAGGGTCAGCGCGACAAAAGCCAGGCGGACCAGCGTGGGATCAACGTCCAGGTACTCACCGATGCCCCCACAGACTCCGGCGAACATGCGGTCTTGAGTCGAGCGGTAGAGTCGCTTCTGTGGGTTCATAGGTTCCTCTTCACAGCTTCTCAGGCCAGCGTGTGTGTCTGCGTGTCTGTAGTGATATACGCATGTTGCTGCCTGAAGTTGTGCCGCCCGGCTCAGTCTGATGCCCACCGGCGCGGCTGCGCCTCGCTGTAGGCTTTGAGGCGTTTAAGCTGGGGGAAGATGAACGCAAAGTGCACGATCTCCAACAGCAAGGTACAGACCATCCCCAGCGCGCTGTAGCAGTAGCCGCGCCGGCGCACCAGCAGCCGCGTCCGGCCATCCCGCCGTCGCTCCAGCAGGTAGAGGTAGGTTACATCTTGCGCGGCCCCAAGCGGCAGCTTCAGGTTGAAGCCGCCAAAGAGCAGCATCCGGCCCGGCACCACGTTGAGGATACGGAAACCGCCATCCATCACTTGATCCACTGCGGGAGCCGCCAGGTCTTGCCGCAGGAAATCCACACTGGGAACGCCCTGATTCAGCAGCAAGTCCAGCGCATAGTAGCCGGTTAGCCCGCGCCCCATCTGCGCAATCCAGGGCCACACGGCTTCCGGCGGGGCGTCAATATTGACCGCGTGCGTCGTCTCGAACGTGGGGTGGGGGATGATCTCGTCGCCTGGCAGCCGTCGCTGCGACTCGCCCAGGCGCGTGCCCCATTTGCGCAGTTGCGGGCGTAGGAAGAAGTAATAGGACAGCAACAGTCCCACGAACGAGACACAGCGCCACGCGGCGCAGGAGATTCTCCGTCGGCTCAAGGCGTGTTCTCTCTCAGATATGATTCTGCCCCTTACACCCCGAACTATACCGCCGCCGTTTGTACTTGGCAAGGAGTGCGTGCATTCGCTTTTTGGGGCAGTGATCTTGAGCCGCTGAGATGACGAGGGTGCGGAGGGGAAAGTCGGAAAAGCTCTGAGGCTTTCTCTGCGACCACTGCGCGCTCTGGGATGGACCGGTTGAGAAG
>JAGPFT010000373.1 GCA_018056405.1 Anaerolineae bacterium | reverse complement strand
TCTGGTGTATGACTGGGCCAGCGGCGAACTGCTGACCCCGGCCCCGGCCAACGCCTACGCACACTACATCACCGCCCAACTGCGGCTTGACCCGTCGCTTGTCGTCGAGCAAACCGAGCAACTGGCGACCACGATTGTCTGGCGGGCACGTCACGCCAGTGACCTCGGCGAGGCCCTGTCCTGGGTGGCGCGGCGGGCGGCGATTGACCAGGTGGTGCGCGAGGGTCAGCCCGCCGAGCGCGCCCTCGTCGCCGAGGTCCTGCGCGACGACCCGACACTGACCGACGACCTGCGCCGCATTTATATCCGTCACCTGCTGGCATTGGCGCTGGCTCTCGACGAGCCAGAGTCCGCCGACGTGGTGCCGGCTGTCTGCGCGGCCCACCCCGCGCTCGCCGAACCGGTCAGCCAGGTGTTGGCCGAAGCCGTGGCTAACGGGCAGGCGGGCACTGCCTACACCATGCTCGAACGCTGGCTGCTGCGCGTGCCAGAGGCGGCCCGTCAGCAATGGCGGCCCATCCTGCACCAGGCAGCGCACGCCTGCATCCGTGACCTGCTGGCATCGGGGGCCATCGAGCAAGTGATCCCGTTCCTGGACAGGCTGCAAAAAGCTCCCGCTGCGCTGGCGTTGGCGAGCATCATCCCGGCCATTGTTCAGGACAGCCTGGGCGCGGCCCGCCGCAACCCGCGCCTGGCCGAAAGCGTATTCCTGCTGGCCGCGCGCGCGATGCCGGCTGGCGACTTTCACCGCCTGCTGCTCGACCGTCAATTCACCGGTCAGCTCCCCCAGGCAATGCAAGCGGCTATCGCTCACCTGCAACCGCAGCCCGTTCACCCGATCCGCCGCCGCATTCTGGACGAGGGCGCGCGCTCGCTGGGAGACAGCCACCGCATGGCAGTGCTGGCTCGCCTGGTGGAGAGCGCGGTCTACTTGCAGCGCGCCGAACTCATTGACACGCCGGCACTGCTCGCCCTGCTGGTCATGGCCCAATCCCCGCAGGGAGCCGACTATACGGCGCTGATTCACCAGGTGGTGCGCGAGCTAAGCGAGGAAACTCAGCTTCGGGCGCTGGAACCGCCGGGGCCGCGCGTGCTCGTCCAGCTTCTGCTGCAAACCCAGGCTTACTACGATGCCGTAGAGCTATTGGAGTTCTACCAGGAGCGCATCTTCGGCCCGCATCGTCTCAACGAGTTCATCGGTCTGGTAGGCGAGTTGTTCCAGCACCTATCGCTCTCGCCGGACGCGCTGTCGGCGGCGCTCAGCTATCTGGAAGGCTGCCGCCTGGGACCGGAGGCGCGCGCCATGATCTACGTTGCGGCGCTGGCCTACCGCCATTGGGCAGACGATCAGGAGCACGCCGCACGCCGCCTGACGACGATGCTCTTCAACGACCACAGTCTGATAGATGGAGTCGGCACAGACAACGTGCTGCAACTGCTGACCTTCTACGCGCGCCGCCGCCAGACGTTGGACGCGCTGCGTGTCTGCGCGGCGCTGGTGGATCACACCCTGAACACTGGCCTTGACGGCGCGACGCTGGTGGCGCGCATGTGGCCGGACATCACCTGGAACGCTGAGGCGACTGACGCGGCGCGCGAGTTGCTGCGTCGCTACATTCGTGGCGTCCCGCAGCGCGACCTGCCAGCAATTGTCGCTTACCTGGAGCGCACCCTGGGCAAGTCCCTCGGCGAGATGATGCGCGCCACGTGGCTGCTGCGCGTAGCGATGGGCGAGAGCGACCTGAGCGAATTCGCCGAGGACGTGCAGACTGCCACCCGTCTGCTGGCCGATATTGCCGCCGTCTACCACACCGGCAAAGAACTGCCGCCCCTCCACCGCCTGCGCCGCGAGCTAGACACCCTCACCGGCGGGCTTACCGAGTACGAGCGCGAAACCATCGCCGACAACTTTCTGGCGATTGTGCGCCTGGTCTACACGCTGGGCACTGCCGCCTCGCCCGACTCGCGGCGAGCCGTCCCCGACGAGCTTCTGGCGGCGAGCCAGGCCGCGCCGCGCAGCGGCCTCGACCTGCTGATCTTCATCGGTGGCTTCCTGACCAAAGGCACGCTGCTGCCGCTGGAATTGCAGCACGCCGAGATGGGCCATCTCTTCGGCTCGCGCTCAGCGGCCATCTTGCTGCGCCAGACCACCGCCGCACGCCGCCTGCTGGAAAACCTCGTCACCGCCTTCGAGTCGCCGGATATGCCCTCCTGCACCCCCCAGGCCCTGGCCACCGAGCTAGCCAGCCAATGGGAGTTACTCTCGCTCTACCAGAAACGGCAACTGCACGGAGTCCTGGCCGACGAGTGCCTGCATCTGGCCCAGGTCATCCGGGTGATGGTTAGAGGGGCCGGCGAGCGCACCTTGACCAATAGCAACATCAATCGCCAGCTAGAAGCCGGACGCCGCCAGCCACAGACCTCCCTGGAGGCGCTGCGCTGGATTCACGGCTATTTCGCGCGGAAGCACATGTAGGCTGCCGAACACCATGCGCCGGATCACGCTAAGGACGTTGACGAGGCACCGCGCGCGTGCGCTCTGCCTGGTGGGAATGGGCCTGGCCTGGCTGTTGAGCGCCTGCCAGAGCAGTCCGCCGGAAAACCCCCCGCCCGCGTCCGAATTGACGCCCCATGCCACACCGTCTGCGGATGTGTTTCAGGTCAATGGCGTCACCGCTGGCGCGGCGCGGCTGCGCGTGACGGTGCCTGCCGTCACCCTGGCCGTCCCGCCCCCAGACGGCAGCGTTCAGCTATTCCTGGTGCTCGCCGACCCGGACGGCACCTATTCCTACCTGCTCTTCCCCGCCAACCGTTCCGGGGACGCCACCGAGCAGTTCGATCTCAGCGCGTGGCCGCTGGAGATCAGCCTGGACGATACGTCCTCGCAGGCCAGCCTGTGGGTGCTGGCCGTGCACAACCGCTACTATCAGGCAGCCGAACAGTATGGCCTGGAGGCGCTCGTTGCCAGCCTGGGCATTGGCTTCCACCGCTGGATGACGCAAGGCGACGCCCTCAACGATCCTCTGGCGGCCATTGTCAGCGCCTCCGAAGGTGCGCTGTACGAGTGGTTCGGCGGCATAGATGTGGTAGGACAGAGCATAGTCACCTTTCAGGCGGACGAAAGCTGGAACATTGCCCTCACTTCACACCGCTCGCCCGACGGCGGGCTGAACATCGTCTACACGGCCCAGTACGTCTCCGCCGACGAGGCGGCGCTGATCCCCACGCCGTCGTCGGACGTGCAGAGCGGAGCCTATACCCTCACCTATGACGAGACTTTCGCTGGCGGGCAGAGCAGCCTGCGCTGGTATGAAGGCCAGGACAGCACCTTTACCAACGCCTTGACCGACGGCGCATACGAGATTCGCCTCACCGACATCGTGCAGCGTGAGTACGCGCTGTCGTGGGGGTCCATCGAGGACGCCCGCTTCACCGATTACCGGGCCGAAGCCGAGGTCACGCTCGTCGAGGAGGACGCCCAGGAGGCGCGCTACGGCATCTGGTTCAACTACCAGGACGACTACAACTTCCTCTACTTCGGCATCGCCAACGATGGCCGCTACCGCGTCGCCGTCATCCTGCGCAACGACAACCGCCTGGAGATTCAGGACTGGCAGCCACATCCGGCCATTCGCCCCGGCGCAGCCACCAATACACTGTCCGTCGAGGTATCATCGTCCGGCGATATGACGCTTGGCATCAACGGGGAGCCGGTCGCCTCGTTCAATGACCGCACTTTCAACGGGGGATCGCTGGCCTTTTTCTGCTACGCGAAGAGTGTGCCCACCACCTGCCGCCTGGAACGACTGCGCATCTGGGAGCGCAGCGCACCCTGAAAGCGCGTCCGCCCCGCCTCTTTCACACAAGCAGGCGCGGCACCAGCAGCAACAGCGTGCCAGCGGTGATCTGACAGAAGAAGCTCGCCGCCAGGCCGTGCCGCCAG
>JAGPFT010000372.1 GCA_018056405.1 Anaerolineae bacterium | reverse complement strand
CCAGCCGAGCTAGAGAGGGGGACTTTGATCGGCTGGTGCGGCGCTTCCCCCTCTCCGGCTCTGCCGGGGAGGGGGCCAGGGGGAGGGGCCTTCTGCCGAAATACAGACCTCACCCCCGCCCGGCGCTGACGCGCCTCGCCGCCCCCTCTCCACCACGTGGAGAGGGGGCAAGCCGAGCGCAGCGAGGCCGGGGGGTGAGAGAAGGCGGCGTGCGTGAGTGATGCGATGGGCCTGCCTGATCCACGCGCGGCAACCATCCCACTGCAGAATGCTTTGTGGTATACTTCGCGCGCCAAGCGAGAAGACGCACCCAAAAGCTCACAATGCCCGATCGTTTCGTTGACCTCACCCAAGGCGTCGCCATGATCGTGACCGATCTGCACGGCGACGGTGACGCCTTCGACCGCTACGTAACGCAGTTTCGCCAGCTCTACGCTTCCGGCGATGCCCAGTGCCTGATCTTCCTCGGCGACCTGATTCACTCCTACGGCGCGGCGCGCCACGACCGCAGCCTGGACATCCTGCGCGGGGTCATGGCGCTGCGCGCTGAGTTGGGGCCGGACACGGTGATCATGCTGCTGGGCAACCACGAGATGCCGCACATCTATGGCGTCTCGCTGGCGAAGGGCGAGATAGAGTTCACGCCGCGCTTCGAGCGCGCTCTGGGCGCTGACCGTGATACGGTGCTCGCCTTTCTGGACAGCCTGCCTTTTTACGTGCGCACCGCCGCCGGAGTCATGCTGAGCCACGCGGGGCCGGCCAGCGAAGTGATCCCCCACGTCGAGATGTTGCGCCTCTTCGATCATGGCGCACTGCTGGCCCAGACCGAGGCTGCACTGGCTCAGGCTGCTGACCTGGCTCCCTATTATGAACACTACGAGAAAGTGCACGGCGTGCCCTATCTGGACGATGCGCGTCATTACCTGGCTGTCAGCGGCCCGTCAGACCCGCGCTACCCCCACCTGCTGCGCGCTTCTCTGATCGTCGAGCAAAGCAAGCCGTTCGCGGTGCTGTGGGATGCGCTTTTCACCCAGAACGAGCTAGGGTTGACCGAGTACAACTACGTGCAGGTCGTTCAGCAGTTTCTCGAAGCATTCTCGGCAGGCGCGCCGGCCTCCCAACGGGTGATCGTCAGCGGGCACATCATCACGCCGCTGGGCGGTTATATGCTGGTCAACCGCCACCACCTGCGCCTGTCCAGCGCGACCCATGCGCGCCCGCGCGAGGCCGGGCACTACCTGCTGCTCGACTGCGCCAGGCCCGTCCGCGCCGCCAACGAGTTGCTGCCGGCGCTGGGCACCGTCTTTGCCGACCTTCTCGAAGCCTTCGTCTGATCGTACTGGACACGTCCTATGACCGAGCTACCTCCCCCTGCTCCCACCCGTGTGCTGTGCATCCGTCACGGTGAAACCGACTGGAACGCTGCCGGACGCTGGCAGGGCAACGCTCCCGTTCCGCTCAACGCGATCGGGCGCGCGCAGTCTGTCGCGCTGGGTCGTTACCTGGCCGGCAACGGAGCGCGCGTCGCCGCGCTCTACAGCAGCGATCTGCCGCGCGCCTGGCAGACCGCCCAGGCCATCGCCGAGGCGCTCGGTCTCCCGGTGCAGCCGGAGCCGCGCCTGCGCGAGATTGACCTGGGCGACTGGCAGGGCCTCACCCGTGACGAAGTGCTGGCCTGGGACGCCGACCGCTACGCGGCCTACCGGGCCGACTGGCGCAACATCCCCGCACCCAACGGAGAGTCGCGTGCCGCGCTCAGGGCGCGCGCCCGCACCGCCTTCGACGACATCGCCGCCCGCCACGCCGGGCAGACGGTCGCCCTGGTCACACACGGCGGGACGCTGGGGATGCTGCTGGTGAGTCTCTTCGGCGAGCTAGAGCGCCCCTCGCTGAGCAACACCTCGATTACCGTCGTTGAGCGCGCCCACGCCGGCGACGCCTGGACGCTGGTTCGTGCCTCCTGGTCGCCCCACTTGGACGAAGCTCCCCTTGGCGAGACGTGGTAACTTCTCCGTCCCCATTATTGGTGCCTGTCACCGCCAATCTCACTGGACATTGGCTCAGCACAAAAAACGGGCTGCCTCTGAATAGGCAGCCCGCTGCTGGCGCTGCGCACTTCTACCAGATTTTCCAGGTGTTCTCCACCAGGTAGAGGACCGTTCCGTTGGGTAGCGTCAGGTACAGGCGGGCATACTTGAGATCGCCGGAGCGTTGATGGAACATGATATAGCCCTGCTCCAGGCTAGTCGCCCAGCCCAGCCCGCCGCGCACCTGGGGATTGTCCACCCACACACGGCCAAAGCCGCGATCGGGCTTGACCATGCCCGGCGGAGGCGTCTCATCGTACTCAACCGGCTCGCCCTGCCAAGTGTCGCGGTAGCGGTTGACCAGCCCGGTATTATAGTAGAGCACGTAGATTTCGCTCGTGTCCGCCCGCCAGATCATCGCTCCGTGTTCATATTCCTGGTAGGCGGCCTGCACTGTCATCGCCGCCTCTAACGGGCAGGTCAGCGTCTCCCCGCGCGTATCGAAGAAGTAGACGTAGGGGCAGATGACGTCCACCACCACCGACTCCTGCACCTGACCCCCGGCGGCATCGCGCGCGAAGAGCATGAAGCTCGCCGCGTCCACATAGGCGGAGGGCACGGTCACTGTCCACTGACCCTGCGGGGCCGGGTTCGGTGCGAATTGCGCCAACCGCCCGCCCGGTTCGACCAGCCACACGCCCAATTCCACCGCGTTGCGCACGTCCCAACTGACCGTCACCACCCCTCCGCGCGAGATGGTCTCCGGCGTGGCGGTGAACAGCAGCACTTCCGCTGCCGGGGGCTGCCACGCACCGGGCGTGGGGCTGCCCTGCGTGGGCACCGGCACCGGCACGGCGGGTGCAGTGGGCGGCGGCGCGCTCTGCACCACCGCTATTGGCGTCAGGGCGTAGGCCGCCAGCGTGTTGCCATCGCGGATGTCCACCACGCGCAGCCGCAGCCGCACGGACCGTCCGCTTGCAGTAGGCAGCGGGGCCACCACGCCCTCCCCGCGCGAAGCGATCCACAGGTTGAGGCGCGGCAACTCAACCGAGGCGATGGTGCCGCTCTCCAAGACCTGCTCGAAGACGAGGTGCATGGTCGGCTGGCGACCGCTCACCTCCCACGTCACCGGCACGCGCGCGGTTCCAGCGGCCAGCGACGCCGCGTCCAACTCAGTCACATCGGTGTGAAAGGAGACGATGCTCAGCGGCATTGTCTCGTCGGACGGCGCGTAGGGGATGATCACGATGCGCTGATCCAGCGTCTGGCCGGCGGCGTTAGTGATCACCAGGCTGTACATCGGCGGGCTAAAGGTCAGCGAGTGCTCGATCACGATGTCATAGCCCCCCGTAGCCGGCAGCGGCGGGGTCTCGGCGGGCAACAGCATCTCCCAATAATTAATACGAAAGACATAGAGGATTACCCGATGATCGGCCTGGACACCCACTGTCTGCCAGGTGAGTCGGGCGGGCGTCTCACCCGCTTCGGCGTCCGCCAGTGTGATCTCCTCCACGTCCGCCGTGAAGCTGATGATGGTCGGCAGAAGCACAGGCGCGCCTTGCGCTGCCCAAGCCGGACCGCTCGCAAGCACCAGCAGCGCCATCACCATAAGCACACCTATCACACGTCGCCTCATTGCTCATACTCCTTACACCGGTATAGGCTGTGTTCTTCCTGTCCTCAGTATACTCGATTCGGCGTTACTCGCAGCCGGAGCGCAGGGGAAACGCCTGATGCGTACAGAATCTGTCAGGCAATAGAAGCATTGCCGTGCGGCGTCCTGCTGACCTCACCCCCAGCCTCGCTACGCTCGGCTTGCCCCCTCTCCATGATGCAGATTAACGAATCGGCGCGGATACCACGCGCGGCACGTAGGGGCGCTGCTCTGCTGCGCCCCATATGCACCAACTTAAGCCTGGCTGCGCACGCC
>JAGPFT010000371.1 GCA_018056405.1 Anaerolineae bacterium | reverse complement strand
CGTTCTTCATCGCTCAGCTTGATCATGGGTTACGCTCCTTTTTCCTCCAGCATAACCCTTTTCGCTCCTAACTCCTAATTGATCTGACCACTAGCTCGGCTGGAGAGGGGGATTTAGGGGGAGAGGCGTGCGCAGCCAGGCTTAAGTTGGTACCTATGGTGCCGTACAACATTCTTCCAACTTGCTACGTTTGTGCGACAGCAACTAGACAAGCACTATGCTGATCGATTCGCTCCTCAGCACGAGTGATCTGGCCGTCTTCGCCGGAGCGCTGGGCGACTGAATGGGCCGGAAAACGCGGCGGGGCGTATGCGATACGCCCCTACGGACGCAGACGCTCCGCCGCCAGACTTCCGAAGTTTCCAAAACTTCGGAAGTCTTCTGTTTCCGCGCAATGCCCCCGCGCTAGAACCCCGCCAGCTTGCTCAGGTCGGCGCGGCCCTCGGCCAGCCGGGCAACCGCCTGCAGCAGCCCCAGCCGCGTATGGCGCACCGCCTCGTCTTCGGCGTTGACCAGCACCGCCTCGAAGTAACGCTGGATGAGCGGCACCAGCGGGGCGAACGCCGTCAGGAAGGCGTCCACGTTGCCCCCGGCGCTCAGCGCAGCGGCGGACTGGTAGGCGGCGTACAGCGCCCGCTCGGCGTCGTCCTCGAAGCGCGCCGGCTCCACCGCGTAGACCTGCGGCTCGGCGCGGGTGATGCGCACGCAGCGCGCGTAGTTGTCCAGGATCGGTGCCCAGTCGTCGCAGGCCACCCACGCGGTCAGCTCGCCCACGCCTTGCAAGGCGCGGGCGGGGTTGTGCCCCTGCTCGGCCAGCACAGCGGCGATGACATCGTGCGCCCAGCCCTGCTCGTGCAGCAGCACGTCGAGCCGCCCGGCGATGAACTCGACCACTTCGCGCTGGACGGCGGCGCTCACCTCAATCGGCTGGACGGCGGCGACGCGAGCGACCGCTTCGCGCAGGTCGAGGTCAAGGCCGCGCTCCAGCACGATCTGCACCACGCCCAGCGCCGCGCGGCGCAGCGCGAAGGGGTCGGCGCTGGCCGTGGGAGCCAGCCCCGCCGCGAACAACCCCACCAGGCTATCCAGACGGTCGGCCAGGGCCAGCAGCACGCCCGCTGCGCTCTGCGGCAGGCGGTCGCCCGCGCCGCGCGGCAGCCAGTGCTCGAAGATGGCCTCGGCCACCGCCGGCGGCTCGCCCTGCTGCAGCGCGTAGTAGCGGCCCATGACGCCTTGCAGCGAGGTCATCTCGACGACCATCTGTGTGGCCAGGTCCGCCTTCGCCAGGGCCGCCGCCCGTCGCGCCGCCGCCAGGTCGTCGCCGCCGACGCCGATCAGCGCGCCCAACGGCGCGACGAGCGCGACCAGGCGCTTGCTCTTGTCGAGCATGGACCCCAGCCGTTCCTGGAAGGTCAGCGTGCCCAGGCGGGGCAGGTAGTCGTCCAGCGGCTTCTGGATGTCGGCGCTGTAGAAGTAGTCGGCGTCGGCGAAGCGGGCGCGCAGCACATGCTCGTTGCCATCAATCACCACATTCAGATGCGCATCGTCGCCGTTGCGCACGGCGATGAAGTAGGGCAGCAGGCGGCCCCGCGCATCCTCAACAGGGAAGTAGCGCTGGTGCTTGCGCATGACGCCGACCAGCACCTCGCGCGGCAGCGCCAGGTACCTGGCGTCGAACGTACCGCGCAGCGCCGTCGGGCGCTCGACCAGGTTGGTCACTTCGTCGAGCAGGGCCGGATCGTCGGGGATCGTCCCGCCGACCTGGGCCGCCAGCGCCGCCGCCGCCGCCCGAATCGCCTCGCGCCGCGCGGACACGTCCAGGATCACGCCCTGCGCGTCCAGCGCGGCGAAATATGACGCCGCGTCGCTCAGCGCGATCTCCGGCGAGCGCAGCGGGCGAATGCTGCGCGTGACGTTGCCGCTGGCCACGCCGGCGTAGGCGAAGGGGATGACCCGCTCGCCGAACAGGGCGACGATCCAGCGCAGCGGGCGCGAGAAGGCGACGCCGCTCTCGTTCCAGCGCATGGCCTTGCCGAACTTGAGCGCCGCGATCAGCCCCGGCAACGCCTCGGCCAGCACGTCCAGCGCCGGGCGGCCCGCCTCGCGCACCAGGGCGACGACGTACTGCCCGCCGTCCATCTCGCGTACTTCCAGGGCTTCGACGGGCACGCCCTTGCCGCGCGCGAAGCCGGCCGCCGCCTGCGTCGGCCGGCCCTCGGCGTCGAAGGCGCGGGCGGCGGGTGGCCCCTTGACCCACGCTTCGGCGTCGCGCTGACGCGGGGCCACATTCCGGGCGTGAATCACCAGGCGGCGCGGCGTGCCCATCACCGCGATTCCCTCATGCTCCAGGCGCAGCGACTCGAACAGCGCCGGGGCGAGCGCCCCAAGCTGATCCAGCGCGTCGCTCAGGTCGCCGGCGGGCAATTCTTCGGTGCCGATCTCCAGCAGCACGTCAGCAGGGGCACTCGGCGCGGGGCCGGTCGCCGGCTGTGGGGCAGCGGGCGCAGGCGCGGCCCAGATGCGCACCTTGTGCAGCAGGGGATACTCCAGCGATTGGCGCTGCCCGGTGTAGGCGCGGGCGATGTTGCGCGTCATATCGCGCATGCGGCGGAAGTAGGCGGCGCGCTCGGTGACGCCGATGGCTCCGCGCGTGTCCAGCACATTGAAGAGATGGCTGCACTTGAGCACGTAATCGTAGGCGGGCGTCACCGCGCCAGCGGCCAGCGCGCGCTGGTACTCGCGCTCGTAGATGTCGTAAACCTGCCTCAGCCCGTCCACGTCGGCAATCTCGAAGTAGTAGCGGCAGTGCTCGATCTCCGGCTGGAGGCGCACATCGCCGTAGGTGATCGCCTCGTTCCAGTCAATGTCCCACACCGCATCTTTACCCTGCAAGGCCAGCACGATGCGCTCCAGCCCGTAGGTGATCTCGACGCTGACCGGCTCCAGGTTGATCCCGCCCGCCTGTTGGAAGTAGGTGAACTGGGTGATCTCCTGGCCGTCGAGCCACACTTCCCAGCCCAGGCCCCACGCGCCCAGCGCCGGAGACTCCCAGTTGTCCTCCACGAAACGAATGTCGTGCTGGCGCAGGTCAATGCCCAGCGCCTCCAGGCTGGCCAGGAACAGCTCCTGCGGGTTGCCGGGGTCTGGCTTGAGGATGACCTGGTACTGGTAGTAGTACTGCATCCGGTTGGGGTTTTCGCCGTAGCGCCCGTCGTCGGGGCGCACGCTTGGCTCAACATAGCCGACGCGCCAGGGTTCCGGCCCCAGCACGGCCAGCAGCGTAGCCGGGTTGCCGGTGCCCGCGCCGACCTGGACATTGTGCGGCTGCCACATCACGCAGCCCTGGTCCATCCAGAACTGGTGCAGCTTGATGATCACGTCTTGGAACGACAGCGGTTTGGTGGACATGCCTTGACCTCAGGGGTGGGACGGCTCAGCGGGCGCATTATAACACAGGCGGCGCGCGGTGGGAGCCTGGAGTCTGGCAAGGTGTTCCTGGCGGGGCCATCGCATCAAACGTGTGCGCTGCTCGACCTCACCCCCTGGCCTCGCTGCGCTCGGCTCGCCCCCTCTCCGTTGCGGCTATACATGACCCACATCTTGGGCCGTGCCTGTTCCCCCCCATCCCCGACCCTTTCCCCACGAGGAGGGAAGGGAGAAAAGCTGCGGGCCTGCTCCCCTTCCCTCCGCGCAGCGCGGGGGAAGAGGCCGGGGGATGCTTGCAGGGGTAGGTTTTTAATTCTCTGAGCGAAGAGCATCTCTATGTGCTCCGTTCAAACCGTTGAAAACCTACCCCTGACAGCCCCATCCCCGACCCTTCCCCCACGAGGAGGGAAGGGAGAAAAGCTGCGGGCCTGCCCCCCTTCCCTCCGCGCAGCGCGGGGGAAGGGGCCGGGGGATGGGGGGCATTTGTGGGTGACGCATAGCCGTTGACGGAGAGGGGGCAGCGAGGCCCGCGTTAGTGGGC
>JAGPFT010000370.1 GCA_018056405.1 Anaerolineae bacterium | reverse complement strand
CCGCCCGCTGTCTTGCAGCGGCGTCAGGTCGGATTCGTGCGCTTCGACCGCGCCCAGCAAGTCCACGCGCACGTCGAGATTGCGCTTGCCGCGCGTCAGCCGCGCCGACGCCGGGCTGCGATCCAGCACATGCCAGCCGTCGGCCAGGTACGGGGCCAGAGCATCGGCCAGGATCGCCTGCGCCTCGGCGGTGCTGATCGGCTCAATTTCGGGCTGTGCGGCCCGCCTCTCGGTGAGTTCGTCCTGATTCTCTGGCAGCATTTCTTCACCTCTGCCCCTATTGTGCGGTATAGTCTGAGGTTGGCGCGCCGGATAGGAAACTCAGCCGGTGGCGGGCCAACGCACTCGTTGTACGGGAGTAAACCATGCAAAAGTCCAGGAAACGCGGTCAGCGGCGGACGACGCTGCTGGGCGCGATCGTCGGCCTCATGATCATCTTCACCTTCGTGCTCACCCTGATCGCACCCGATCTGGGGAGCCGCCGCAGTTCCAACGCCGACCTCGATCCCTTTGCCACGCCGCAGCCTACCCGTCTGGTGATTCCCACGCCCGATCCTGACCCGCAGCTTACCGGCAGGCCGCCCTACCTTCACAGCAGCGGGCTGTTCCAGACATTCCTGCCCGCCGGTGACGATTGGATCGTGGACGAGGGCGAATCGGTGCAGGCCAGCGCGGTCGCCCGTGTTGTCATTTCCAGCCCGCAACGCCTGGTCGTGATCCATAACTATATCCAACCGGGCGTTGAATACGAAAGCCTGGACTCGCTGAGCGCAAACTACCTGACCGAGCAGCACTTCGCCGGGGCCTGGCAGGACTACGATAGCTGGGAGGAGACGGGGCGAACGGTGGGAGAGGAGGGCGTGGTGGTGGATTTCGCGCTCACATCCGAAGGGCACGACTACCTGGGCCGCACCACGTCGCGCCTGTGGCAGGACTGGCTGTTCGTGGCGCGTATCGTCGTGCCCGCCAACAATCCGGCGCTGCTCGACCTGCTGCAAACGCTGGTCATTCCCACCTTCCAGGGATTCCCGGCGCTGCTCGCCCTGCCTTCCGACTGGCGCGCCTATGTGGATCAGACTGCCGGCTTCGTGCTGCGCCACCCCGCCGGCTGGACGGTGGCCGCTGGCAGCCCCGGTCGCCCGGCGACGCTGCTGCTGAACGGCGCGAACAACAACGAGCGCGTGCGCCTGTGGACAGAGCCGGAAACACCTATTGCCTCGACGGAGGCGGCAGAAGCATGGGTGCGTGCGGCGGCGACAGTGGACGCCGTATTGAGCGTGGCGACAGTCCAGCGCGAGGCGGGCAGGGGCTATCTGGTGGCCTACCGCACCCTGGACGCGGCGGGCGATGCGCACAGCGCCCTGACTGCCCTGCTCAACGACGAGGCGGGGACGCTGTTCGTCGCCGATCTGCAGATCGAGTCGCCGGATGCCAACCTGCTGGACTCACAGAGCGTGCCAGACGCTTACGTTGCGGCCCGGCAAAGCGTCGCCGAGGGGTTCATCGTGCTGCCGGCCAGCAGCCGTTCAGCCACGCCCTGAACGCAGCCATCCCCTGGAATCGCCCACAACAAACATCGCCAGCGGATAGCGCTCGCTGGCGATGTTTTTACTGGCGTGCCTGGAGGGATTCGAACCCCCGGCATCTTGCTCCGTAGGCAAGCGCTCTATCCGCTGAGCTACAGGCACAGGTGATTGTGTTTTGAATCATAGCATAGGCCGGTAGGCTTGACAAGAGTTTTTTCCGAGCGAAGAGTGACCGGCAACATCAGGCCATCGGACGAGCACGCAGATCGTCCGCTGATCGCTCAGGTAGGCCGCACGCGCTGAGGCGCTCCTTTCCCTCGTGTGCTCAGGCAACAGCGCGGCGCTAGGCGTCGTCTTCGCCTTGTTCGTTCTCCTCGTCGTCAGGCTCCACCGTGAACGCCCGGATGTAGCCGTGCACTCCACCTAATTGTCTCTGCTTGGGTCAACTTGCGCCATCCGGTCGTGATCGAAGGGTGCATTCGCTTTTTGGGGCAGTGATCTTGAGCCGCTGAGATGACGAGGGCGCGGAGGGGAAAGTCGGAAAAGCTCTGAGGCTTTCTCTGCGACCACTGCGTGCTCTGGGATGGACCGGTTGAGAAGCCCGCTGCGCGGGTTTACCTCACCTCTCAATCCCCTCTCCACACGCGGAGAGGGGACTGAGCCAGATACTTACTCCCCCTCTCCGTATATGGAGAGGGGGCCGGGGGGTGAGGTCTGCAACCGATCTCTGCACCTACCCCAAATCCGAATGCACCCGTGATCGAATGATCGAATGCTCCCCAGGAGTGGATAGGCATTCAGGTTGGTGTGCAGTCTGGAGTGGCCCCTCACTTCACCTCCGCTCGGCGCTGGCGCGCCTCACTTCCCCCTCTCCGTCAACGGAGAGGGGGAAAGGCCGAGCGTAGTGAGGCCAGGGGGTGAGGTCCACAGAGCGCCTCTCTCCCTGGTCAAGACTGCCACGTTCATAACACGCTTTAGCTCGGTGTACAGACCGGAGACATGGGCAACATGCACCTGTGGCACCAGGTCCAAGCCTTGTTATACTCCTGGGCGGGGATGTTGCCAGGGGTACTGCCTGGGCAGTTGCCGGGACTTGTGCTATCTGTGTGGCGAGGGCCTGGCCTCTCCTGCGCGAGGACGTGCGATGACTCAACCACCTGCTGCTGAGTTCCAGGCCGATATTCTGGTCGTGGACGACAACCAGGCCAATCTCCGTCTGCTGGCCGACGTGCTCTCTTCGCGCAATTATCGGGTTCATGAGGCGCTTAATGGCCCCGACGCCCTGCGTATCGCCCAGTCAGCCCACCCCGACCTGGTGCTGCTGGACATCTCCATGCCAGGCATGGATGGTTTCCAGGTGTGCGAGCGGCTCAAAGCCGACGCCTACACGCGCGATATCCCCGTCATCTTCATCAGCGCGCTGAGCGGCACCGATGATGTGGTCAGAGGGTTCGAGGTGGGCGGCGTGGATTACATCACCAAGCCGTTCAAGTTCCGTGAGGTGCTGGCTCGCATTGCCAACCATCTCACCCTGGTTCGCCAGCGCCAGGAAATCGAGGCCCTGCGCCGTCAGGATCGCCAGACCTTCGAGTCGCTCAGCCGGATGAAAAACGAGTTCATCCGCATGGCTACCCATGACCTGCGCAACCCGCTCAACGTCATCCTGGGCTATGCCTCCGTCCTGGAACAGCTGACAGTCGCTGATGAGCACCGGGCGCTGATGGACGAAGCCCTCCGGGCGATCAACGGCAATGTCGAGAAGATGCGTAAGCTGGTGACCGATATGCTTGACCTGGCCCAGGTGGAGACAAGCTGGCAGTTCAAGCCAACGCCGGTGTCGCTGGGAGGTTTGCTGGAGAAGGCGGTCGGCAACCTTCACCTGATCGCCGAGCAGAAGGGGATCGCCCTCACAGTGACACTGCCCGCAGGCGATAGCACCGTTGTCGTAGACGCGAACGCCATCACCCGGATGGTGGATAACCTGGTTGTTAACGCGCTCAAGTACACGCCGGCGGGTGGGCGCATCGCTGTACGCGCAAAGCTGCGCGGCCAGCACGCGATCATCCAGGTGGGCGATACTGGCATTGGCATCCCGCCGGAGGATGTGCCCCACGTCTTTGACGCATTCTACCGCGTCAAGCAGGCCGGCAACCCCGATGTGGAGGGAACCGGCCTGGGCCTGTCCATCGTCAAGGCGATTGTCGAGCGGCACGGGGGCCGCATTGACGTACGCAGCCGCGTCGGCGTGGGCAGCGTGTTCAGCGTCGTCCTGCCGCGCGGATCGCGCTCCTGATCGAGGCGCGCCGCTCACTCCCCGCCCAACAACGCCGCCTCCGCCGCTTGCAGCACCTCGTCCTGCGGCGAAATGACGCTCTGCCACGTGCGCGGCACGCGCACGTCGGGTAGCACGCCCGTGCCCTCAATCAGCGTCGCACCACTTACTGG
>JAGPFT010000369.1 GCA_018056405.1 Anaerolineae bacterium | reverse complement strand
GTCAAGACGGGCACGACCAACGACTTCCGCGACAACTGGACGGTCGGCTTCACGCGCAACATCGCCGTCGGCGTGTGGGCCGGCAACACCGACAACGCCGAGATGTTCAATATCTCCGGGCTGGACGGCGCAGCCCCTATCTGGAACGGGGTGATGACCGGCATCTACAACACGCCGGGCCTGCTCGACCAACTCGGATCGCGCCTGCCTGACGACGCGCATCTCCAACCGCCCGGCGGCGTGCACCAACGGCAAATCTGCAACATCTCGCGCACGGCCCTGCGCGACCCGGCCACGACCTGCCAGCCGGGCATCTTCGAGTGGTTCCTCGACAGCCCGGCGGCCATCCCCGACGTGAGCGGCAACCTGGTGGCACCCGCGCCGACCGACCCGCCGCCCGCCTCGGCCAACGGCCCGCAGCCGGTCGAGGTGGAACCGGGGCTGATTCGCGTGCACGTCTTCCCGGTCGAATCCAACCTGGCCAACGCCATCGCTGCCGCCGACACATCCGGCAAGACGGTGCCGCCGCGCTACTGCCAGGTGCCCATCGAGATCGTCAGCGCCATCTCTGGCGTCAGCGAGCAGTTGTTCATCGTCCCGCCGCCCGTGCCAGAGGACGCTTTCTACGCGCGACTGTGGGCGCAAGCCAACGGCGTGGCCATCCTGCCGCAGTACGCCTGCAACGAGCAGATGCTCACCTTCCAGCCTCAGCCCCAGGCCAGCGGCGGCGCGCCCGGCGTGACCGCCTACATCAGCGCGCCCGTGCCAGGGCAGACTTACCCCGCCGGGCAGCAGATAGACATCATCGGCACGGCGGCCTTCAGCCCCGGCGCGGCACTGTTCTACAAGGTCGAGATACGCGGCGGGCCTTTCGGCGACTGGACGACGCTGGGCGACGTGAACAACTGGCGCAATCGCAGCGGCGTCACCGATGGCGTGCTGGAGAGCATTATGGCCGGCGGGGTGCCGCCCGGCGGCTACCAGGTGCAGCTTGTCATCGTCGGCCCGGACGGCAACATCCTGACCACCGCCGGATCGTCGTTCAACGTGGGGTGAGAGGGCAAGCGATCCGCGTCTAGCTCACTATGGGCAGCAGCCTAGAGCGTGTTATGAACTCTGCGCGCTCGACGCGGCAGGCAACTCGCGATGCCCTGTGATCACCTGAACCCCACCCTGTGGTCCCTCCCCGCTGGCGGGGAGGGACGCTGCTCCCCTTTCCCTGCTTGCGGGGAAAGGGGCCGGGGGATAGGGGTTGAGAAGTGCATAACACGCTCTAGATAACAGATTTCCGAAGTCTGGCAGACTTCGTTTGGGCGCGCGCCTCCAATGCTCGCATTCTCACTTCGCCGCGAGCAACTCGCCCGCCCGCTCGATGTACTCCAGGCTCTGCTGGCGGAAGTAGGTGTTGTACAGCTCGGCGTAGTGCCCGCCCTGGGCCAGCAACGCCTCGTGATCCCCCTCCTCGATGATCGCCCCCTCGCGCAGGATGTGAATGACCCACACCGGGGTCTCGACCACGCGAGCGCGCGATCAGGTGGTGGCGGTGGCACTCGTGGGATCGCTCTCGCTGCCCATGATAGCTACAACAGCTCCACCCGCGTCCGCGCCTGCACCAGCGCCAGCAACCCCTGCCAGTAGGGGAACGCCCGCGCCAGGAAGCGCTCGCGCTGCTCGGCGCGCAGCGTGGACAGGCTGCGCCCTACCCGTGCCAGCAAGCGCAGCGCGCTGAACACTTCCCAGAAGACCAGGTCGGGCACTGGCCCGGCGGTTGCCTGGTAAGCCTCCTGGAACTGATCGCTGAGCGCAAGGCCGTAAGCGCCGAGCATGGCGCTGGCAAAGCCGATGTCGAAGCGCGGGTCGGCGAGAACAGCGTGCTCCCACCCTTCGATGGCGACGATGCGCGGCGGTTGGGCGACAGCACGCTCCAGCGTATATTCGCCGTGCGTGATAGCGCGCGGCAGTTCCTCAACCGCATCCACGCGCTGGATCAGCCAGTCGAGAATCTCTTGCAGCTCCCACGTTTCCAGGCGGCGCACCAGGTGAGCCAGCTCGCCAAAGGCGTAGCGCAGCGGCGTGACGGGCAGGTCTGGCAGCGAGTCCCAGGGGAGGGCGTGCAGCCGGGCCAGCGTGTGCGCGAAGTCGGGGCCGGCGCGGGCGAAGAAGGCGTGCGGCTGCCCGGCGACGCGCCAGCCCGCCACCCGCTCAGCCAGCAGCAGGGTGTGATCGTCGTGCTGGCTCCAGCCCAGGTAATACACTGCCGGGACAGGGAAACGCAACGCGCCGAGCGCGCGCATCACGCGGAAGGCGCGCAGGGCTTGTGCTTGCTGGGCGGGCGGGTAGCGGCGCAGCAGCACGTAGGGCGGCACGCCCGCTCCGTCCAGGGCGAAGGCCAATCCAAACTCGCTCTCACCCGCCGTAACCGGCGCCGGCGTCGCCGCAACGCTCCGCCCGAAGGCCAGGCGCAGCACAGAGGCAGCGGGCGTGTCCGGCGGGAGCGCGCTCACAGGGCAGCGTCCTGCGCGGGCCGGGCCAGCGCCTCGTCAATGCGCGCGATGAGCGCGTCCAGGCGCGGGATCGGCGTTGGCGACTCGCTGAGGAAGGCCAGCCCGCTGCGCACCGTCTCCAACATGCCCGGCTCGGTCCCCTGGTCGAGCACGCGGGCGAAGTGCTGGAAGGCAGCGTCGGCCTGGCCGAGCACCAGGTACGCCTGGGCCAGGTCGCAGCGCGTCCAGTTGTCGCGCGGGTCGTCGTCAAGCTGCCACTGGGCGCGCTGCACCACCTCACGGAAGGCTTGCCCGGCCTCGGCATCGTTGCCCAGCCGCTTGTGCAGCGAGGCCAGGTTGATCAGCGGGTAGGAGGAGTGCGGCGTGACCTGATGGGCGTGCTCGTAAGCGTCCAGCGCGGCATAGAGCCGCCCCTGCCGCCGGTACAGCCCGCCCAACGAGCCGTAGTAGGATTCGCCCTCGGCGTCGGTCAGGCGCGGATCGCGGGCCAGCGCCTCCTTCAGCCGGGCCTCGGCCCGCTCCCAGACGCGCTGGCGCTCGGCTTCCTGGCCGGGCGCGTCCAGGCCATCCCCTTGACGGCGCAGGGCCAGCCCCAGCGCGGCAATCGCCGGGGTGAACTCCGGCTCTTTTTCCAGGGCGCGCTCCAGGTGCGCGATGGCCAGCGCGATCTCCTTGCGCTGGGTGTAAAGGTAGCCGAGCAGGTAGTTGGTGGCGTGATCGGTCTCGTCAATGGTCAGAGCGCGTTGTAGCGTGGCGATGGCTGTGTCGTAGTTGTGGGCGCGGACCTGTTGCTCGGCCAGCAGTTGCAGCGAGAGCACGGCCACCTCGCGCTCGACCGTCGCCTGTAGCGCGGCGAAACGCTCCTCATACGCGCCAAGTGTCGCCTCGATATGGGCGTTGAGCGCGCGCGATTCCTCCACCTGGTCGAGAATCATGCTGCGCAGCATCCACGCGCCAAGCACGAGGGCGACGCTGATCGCCGCCATCGAGACTTCCAGGAAGCTGAGCAGGCTGCCGGTGAAGGTCGTTGCGTCGTCGGCCCGTTCCAGAATAGCCAGGGCCTCCGCCTCACTGATCCCGTCGCTGAGGTCAACGCCGGGGGCCAGGCCCGAATCGTCGCGGTGCGCCGCGTAGAGCGCGTAGAGGGCGACGAACAGCGCGGCCAGGGCCAGCAGCGCGGTCAGGCTGCCGGAGAGACGGCGAATTTTGCGGCTTGCGGTCTGTAGGGACACGGCCCTTCCTTTTCCCACGTCAGGGGCGGACAGACATTAAAGCTGATCTGGGGCCTGGAGCGGCTCTTCACTTTACCTCACCCCCGCTCGGCGCTGGTGCGCCTCGCCGCCCCCTCTCCACGTTGGAGAGGGGGAAAGGCCGAGCGTAGCGAGGCCAGGGGGTGAGGTTGATCGGTCGCCCTCTCAATGCTCCTCACGCTGCTGTCCGCCCCTGAACCTTTCCCCCGCAGTGAGCGGTCTGCTATTACC
>JAGPFT010000368.1 GCA_018056405.1 Anaerolineae bacterium | reverse complement strand
CTTCCCCCCAAATGAGGGAAGGGGAGCAGAGCTGCCGGAATGTTCCCCTCCCTCCGCGCAGCGTGGGGGAGGGGTCAGGGGTGGGGGGGACGACTTAACAACCACGCTCTCAGCTTTCAGCGGTGTCCATAGCTCTCGTTGACCCGCTGATGGCTGACCGCTGATTGCTGACGGCTGACGGCTGACGGCTGACGGCACTTTTCACGGGAGAGATCATGGGAAAAACACTGGCCGAGAAGATCATCGCCGCCCACGCTGAGCACGTCGCAGAGGTCTCGGCAGGCGACCTGGTCACTGTCAAGACCGACGTCGTGATGGCCAATGACATCACCGCGCCCATCGCCATCGAGTCCTTCCAGGCGATGGGCGTGAGCGAAGTATACAACCCGGACCGCCTCATGCTGGTGCCGAGCCACTTCGTCCCCAACAAAGACATCAAGAGCGCCGAGCAGACGCGCACGCTGACCCTCTTCGCCGAACAGCAGGCGCTCGGCCACCGCTTCCAGGTGGGGCGGGCGGGCATCGAGCACGTCGTGCTGCCAGAGCGTGGGCTGGTGCTGCCCGGCGATCTGGTCGTCGGCGGCGACAGCCACACCTGTACCTACGGAGCGGTCGGGGCCTTCGCCACCGGCATGGGATCCACCGACATCGCCTTCGCCATGGCCACCGGCACCACCTGGCTGAAGGTGCCGGAGACGATGAAGTTCGTCTATTACGGCGAGCGCCAGCCCTGGGTGACCGGCAAAGACCTGATCCTGCGCACCATCGGCGCGATCAGCGTGGACGGCGCGCTCTACCGGGCGATGGAGTTCAGCGGGCCGGCCATCCATGAGCTACCTATGTCCGACCGGCTGACGATGGCCAATATGGTCATCGAGGCGGGCGGCAAGTGCGGCTTCCTGCCCTACGACGAGATCACCGCAGCCTATGTGGCGCCGCGCGCCACCCGCCCCTATACGCCCTTCTTCGCCGACGATGACGCCACCTACCATTCCGTCCACGAGTTCGACCTGTCGGAGATGGAGCCGCAGGTCGCCTGCCCCTATTCGCCGGACAACGTGCGCCCCATCAGCCAGATCAAGCCGGAGAAGGTGGATCAGGTCTTCATCGGCAGTTGCACCAACGGGCGCTTTGAGGACCTGGCCATCGTCGCCGACATCCTGCAGCGGACGGGGCGCGAGTTCCACCCCGATGTGCGCGTGATGATCATCCCCGGTTCGCAGGCCGTCTACCTGGACGCGCTGCGCCAGGGCTGGATCGAGCAGTTCACGCTGGCGGGGGCGGCGGTCAGCGTCAGCACGTGCGGGCCGTGCCTGGGCGGGCACATGGGCGTGCTGGCCGCTGACGAGGTGTGTGTCAGCACGTCGAACCGCAACTTTCGCGGGCGCATGGGTCACCGCGACGCGCGCGTTTACCTGGCGAACCCGGCCATCGCCGCCGCCAGCGCCATCCTGGGCCGGCTGGCCCATCCCGATGAGCTATAGCGCAGAAGGGGACACTGATGAAGCTGCAAGGCAGGGTCTGGAAGTACGGCGACAACATTGACACGGACGTGATCATCCCGGCGCGCTACCTCGTCACCACCGATCCGAAGGCGCTGGCCGCGCACTGCATGGAAGACCTGGACGCGGCGTTCGCCGGGCAGGTGCAGCCCGGCGACATCATCGTCGGCGGGACGAACTTCGGCTGCGGTTCCAGCCGCGAGCACGCCCCGATCAGCATCAAGGGGGCGGGCGTCTCGTGCATCATCGCCGAGTCGTTCGCGCGCATCTTCTTCCGCAACGCGATCAACATCGGCCTGCCCATTCTGGAGAGTCCAGCGGCGGCGCGCGACGCGCACAAGGGCGACACGCTCAGCGTGGACCTGGCCGCCGGCACCATTACCAACGAGCGCACCGGCCAGACGTACCAGGCCAGCCCCTACCCGCCGGTGGTGCTGGCCATCATCAACGCGGGCGGGCTGGTGCCCTACGCGCGTAACGTGTTGGGCGTGCAGATGAAGGGATAGCGACGACGAAGAGGGTGTGCAGGCGTCTGTAGGGGCGGGTTTAGAAACGCGCCCCTACACAGGGCACACGGGGATCAGACTTCCGAAGTCTGCGAGACTTCGGAAGTCTAGGCCGCCCTCTGATAACGGATCACCGAAGACTGATCACCAATAACCAACAACAGCGAATCGAGACCGCCGATGACACCCGTAACCGCCAAGACTGCCCTTGCTGTTGAGGTCTACGACACCACGCTGCGCGACGGCACGCAGAGCGAGAACATCGCCCTGTCGGTAGACGACAAGCTCAAAATCACCCGCCTGCTCGATGACCTGGGCGTGGCCTATATCGAGGGCGGCTGGCCCGGCTCCAACCCCAAAGATGCGGAATACTTCCGCCGCGTGCGCGAAGTGCCGCTGCAACAGGCCCGCGTCGCCGCCTTCGGCATGACCTGCCGCGTGGGTGGCGACCCGGCGACCGACGCCAACATCCGCGCCCTGCTCGACGCCGCGACGCCCGTCGTCACCGTCGTCGGCAAGACTTCGCTCCTGCACGTGCGCGAAGTGATCCGCGCCACGCCGGAGGAGAACCTGCGCCTCATCCGCGAGAGCCTGGCCTTCCTCAAGGCGCAGGGGCGCGAGGTGATCTACGACGCCGAGCACTTCTTCGACGGCTACAAGCTGGATGCGGACTACGCGCTGCACACCTTGCAGGCCGCGCGCGACGGTGGCGCAGAGGTGCTGGTGCTGTGCGACACCAACGGCGGCTCGACGCCCTGGGAGATCGAGGGGATGACCCGCGCGGTCGCCCAGCGCTTCCCCGACGCCCGGCTGGGCATTCACTGCCATAACGACGGCGAGATGGCCATCGCCAACACGCTGGCAGCGGTACGCCAGGGCGCGACGCACGTCCAGGGGACGATCAACGGCTACGGCGAGCGCTGCGGCAACGCCAACCTGTGCTCGGTGGTGCCCGACCTGGAGCTGAAACTCGGCCTGCGCTGCCTGCCGGAAGGGCACCTGGTGCGCCTGACGGGTGTGGCCCACACGGTGGCCGAGATCGCCAACATGGCCCCCAACCACCAGGCGGCCTACGTGGGCAAGAGCGCCTTCGCCCACAAGGGCGGGATGCACGTCGCCGCCATCCGCCGCACTGTGGACAGCTACCAGCACATTGACCCGGCGCTGGTCGGCAACAAGATGCGCGTGCTCGTCTCCGACCTCAGCGGGCGCGGCAACATACTCAGCAAGGCCGAGGAATACGGCCAGACTCTGGCGGCGGACGAGGCGCAGCGGCTCGTCGCCCGCATCAAGGAACTGGAGCACCGTGGCTTCGTCTTCGAAGGAGCCGAAGCCTCGATCATGATGCTCATCTGCCGGGGTCGCCCGGATTACCAGCCGCCTTTCGAGCTGATTGACTTCATGGCCGTGGTCGAGCACCGCGCCGGACGCGGCATGTTCGCCGAGGCCACGATCAAGCTGCGCGTGGGCGGCGAAGAGATTCACACCGTCGCCAGCGGCAACGGCCCGGTAGACGCCCTCGACCACGCCCTGCGTAAGGCGCTGACCCCCGTCTACCCGGCGCTGGCCGAGTTCCAACTGGCCGACTACAAGGTGCGCATCCTCGACGGGCAGAACGGCACGGCGGCCACGACCCGCGTGCTGATTGACACGCAGAACGGCCACCAGCGTTGGAGCACCGTCGGGGCCAGCACCAACATCATCGAGGCGAGCTGGTTCGCCCTGGCTGATAGCGTCGAGTACGGCCTGACCCATGTGATGGGCTGTTGTTGAGTCGGGAGTCGGGAGTCATGAGTCTGGAGTCTTGAGAGGCCATGCGGAAACCTCACCCCCAACCCCCTCCTGTCAGGGGGAGGGGCCTCCGCGGGGAGTGGGCCATGCCAGCCACAGGCCTCTCCCCCTAAATCCCCCTCTCCGGCAGAGCCAGAGAGGGGGACTTTGACCGCCGGATGAGACGTTTTCCTCCTCCCTAGCTCGGCTGGGGAGGGGGCCAGGG
>JAGPFT010000367.1 GCA_018056405.1 Anaerolineae bacterium | reverse complement strand
CCTCTCCACACGCGGAGAGGGGACTGAGCCAGATACTTACTCCCCCTCTCCGTATATGGAGAGGGGGCCGGGGGGTGAGGTCTGCAACCGATCTCTGCACCTGCCCCCAAATCCGAATGCACCCGCCGCCGCTGCGCGGGTTTACCTCACCCCTCAATCCCCTCTCCACACGCGGAGAGGGGACTGAGCCAGATACTTACTCCCCCTCTCCGTATATGGAGAGGGGGCCGGGGGGTGAGGTCTGCAACCGATCTCTGCACCTGCCCCCAAATCCGAATGCACCCCCAGCGAGGGGTGCGTGCAAAGGTTGTCAGCCACTCGTTTGACGTGGAAGCATGGACCTCACCCCCAGCCTCGCCCCGCTCGGCTTGCCTCCTCTCCGCTCCATACATGACGGAGAGGGGGAGGCGAGGCGCGCCAGCGCCGAGCGGGGGTGAGGTCCACCAGCTCAGCCCCAGCCTCTTTTGATGCGATTACCCTGCCTGACCCTCGCCCTGTTTGAGCGCAGGGGGGCGCTGTGCTACACTACGGGTCAGGGGGCGCAGCGCGCGCCACTCGCTCACAAGGATCGCGGCTATGAGGGAGAGGCTGTCTACTCTGGGGTTTCGCCTGCGGCTGGCGCTGAGCCTTCTGGCGCTGGCTCTGTTCGTCATCTTTCTGCTGCAGAACACCGCCGTCATGCGCGTGCGTTTCCTTTTCTTCGAGGCAGACATCGCCGGCGCCATCCTCATCGTCGTCACGTCGCTGCTGGGGTTCATCGGCGGCATCCTGCTGACGCTCAACTGGCAGCGCCAGCGCCAGAAGGGGCAAGCGTCGAAGGGAGCGGGCGAGGGGGGCTGAGCAGCAAAAACGCCCCTGGATTGCCAGGGGCGCGATTGCCAGGAACAGGCGGCGTGTTACGGTGTGATCTCCGTGCCGAGCACCCGCAGGAACGCCGCCAGCCACTTGGGATGCGCGGGCCAGGCCGGCGCAGTGACCAGGTTGCCGTCTACCACCGCATCCGTGACCGGCACGGCCTGGTATGTCCCCCCGGCCAGCGCGACATCCGGCCCCACTGCTGGGTAGGCGGTTGCCACCTTGCCCTTCAGCGCGCCGGCAGCGGCGAGCACTTGCGGCCCATGACAGATGGCCGCGATGGGCTTGCCCGCTTCGGCGAAGTGGCGTGTGATGGCGAGCACTTTCTCGTTCAGGCGGATGTACTCCGGGGCGCGCCCGCCGGGGATGACCAGCGCGTCGTAATCTTCCGGTTTCACATCGGCGAAGGTGGCATTCAGCGCGAAGTTGTGGCCGCGCTTCTCGCTATAGGTCTGGTCGCCCTCGAAATCGTGGACAGATGTGCGGACGGAGTCGCCCGCTTTCTTGTCTGGGCAGACCGCGTGCACCGTATGCCCGACCATCAGCAGCGCCTGGAACGGCACCATCACCTCGTAGTCCTCAACGTAATCTCCGACGAGCATCAGGATTTTCTTGGCTGCCATTGTCTTCAACTCCTCTCTCAAATGACATCTCTTGCGTGAAGGTCGCACTGCCCCATTATAGCGGATCGTGGCCGTCCGCAAGAGCCGGCGTCGCAACAGGGGTGCGTGCAAAACCTGGCAGGCAGTGTGGTTGTGCTCCTTAGCCTCACCTCCGCTCGGCGCAGCGAGGCCGGGGGTGAGGCTAAGTGGTCGCCCTCTCAACCCCTCGTGGGGGAAGGGCCAAGGATGAGGGGCAGAGCCAGGTGCACAACTTCTCAAACGGCCTCCAATTCGTTAATTTGCATCAAGACTTCGGGAGTCTTTTTCCAGCGCCCTCATAGTTAGGGGGCGGAGTCGGGGGCGGCCTATGCTATGCTGGCATTGGACGCCCTTCGCTTCGTCCGCGCGCTGTCGGCTGAATGTCAGCTTCGCAGGGGCGAAGTCCCTTGACCGGGATGCGCGCCGGTGCTAGGCTGATCCTGGTTTGGGTCGCTTGCGCCGTTCGGAATTCGTGCCAAAATTCAAAGTGGTGAAATTTTTATTTTGCCAACCCTAATTTATGGCGTTTTGCGCCCTCATGTTCTCTGCCTGCACCAGCGGGCTGGCGCGTTGAGGGCCGCTGCGAAGGGAGATCGCTATGGCGCAGAGGGTCATCCAGACGCACAACCTGACTCACCGCTACGGCAAGCTGACGGCCATCCAGGACGTGACTCTTAGCGTCTATGAGGGCGAAATCTTCGGCTTTCTGGGGCCAAACGGCGCGGGCAAGACGACCACCATCCGCACGCTGCTGGACTTGATCCGCCCCAGCGAAGGGTCGGCTTCCCTCTTCGGGTTGGACAGCGTGCGTGACAGCGTGGCCATCCGCGCGCGCATCGGCTACCTGCCCTCGGAACTGGCCCTGCTGGACAACTGGACGGGCATCCAGTATGTCCGCTGGCTGGAAGACGTGCGCGGGGCGACGAACGGCTTCGTCGCCGAGGCGGAGCGACTGGCCGGCCTGCTCGACTTCGACCTGGGGCGCTCGCTGAAGGGGCTGTCTACGGGCATGAAGCGCAAGATGGGCCTGATCGTGGCCCTGGCTCACAAGCCGGAACTGCTCATCCTTGACGAGCCTTCGACCGGCCTCGATCCTCTGATGCAGCAGGTCTTGCACCAGATCATGCGCGAGACGCGCGCCGAGGGGCGCACCATCTTCCTCTCGTCGCACAACCTGCCCGAAGTCGAGGCCATCTGCGACCGGGTGGGTATCATCCGCGAGGGGCGGCTGGAAGCGGTGGAGACGGTCGCCGATCTGACGCGCGTCTCCTTCCGCTGGCTGACCCTGGCCTTCGACGGGGCGGCCCCCGCCGAACGCTTCCGGGCGCTGCCCGGCGTGACGGATGTAGACGGCGACGGATCGTGCTTGCGGATGCGCGTCAGCGGCGAGGCCAGCATAGACGCTGTGATCAAACTGGCCGCCCAGCACACCGTCACCGACATGGATGTGGAGCATCCCACGCTGGAAGAAATCTTCCTGACGTACTACGGCAAGAAGGAGGCGTGAGCGATGGCGGCTATGTTTCGCAAGGCATTCCGTGACTCGCGGCGCATGGCGCTGGGGCTGTCCGTCGGCCTCGGACTGTACGTGATGTTCCTCATGGCCTTCTACACATCGGTCAAGGACCAGGCCGATGAGTGGAAGGAGCTGATCGACGCTTACCCGGAGGGCGTCATAGCCATGTTCTACGGCGGGGACATGGCGGAGTTCGACATGACCGATCCGGGCACATGGGTGCAGACGGAGTTCGGCAGCTACAGCGTGCTGATCCTGGGCGCTATCGTCATCGCCCAGGCGTTCAACGCCTTCACCAACGCCGAGCGCGACTATACGATGGACATGCTGCTCAGCCTGCCGGTCTCGCGTCGCCGCTACCTGCTGGGGCGGCTGCTCAACACGGCGGTGGTCATGGCCCTGGTGCTGGTAGCATGTCTGGCTGGCTTCCTGCTGTCTATGGTGCTCTGGCCGGCGTTTGATCCGCAGGCCACCAACCTAGCGCTGAGCATGATCGGGGCGTTCCTGTATCTGATGGTGGTGGCAGGCTACAGCTACCTGCTAGCGGTTGTGGTGCCGTCCAGCCGGCGCTTCGCCGGGGCCATCGCCTACCTGCTGCTGATCGGCTCGTTCCTGGTCTACGGCTTCTCCGCTGTGGTAGAGGCGCTGGAGCCAGTGCAACCCCTGCTGTTGCAGCACTACTTCAACATGGGCACGGTCATCCGCGATGGCGCGCAGTTCGGCGACTGGGCGGTGATGGCGGTCACGGCGTTGGTCTACTTCGTGCTGGCCTGGTGGCTGGTGGATCGTAAGGAACTGGGCGTGTGAGGGGGGGAGCACGCGCCCGATGGTTGACCTCACCCCCGTTCGGCGCTGACGCGCCTCGCCTCCCCCTCTCCGTCTACGGAGAGGGGGAAGAGCCGAGCGTAGCGAGGCCAGGGGGTGAGGTTTGCCCTCAGCGCGCGCCCTCGGCCAGCAAATCCGTCTCGCGGAACTGCATCTCGTACAGCCGCGC
>JAGPFT010000366.1 GCA_018056405.1 Anaerolineae bacterium | reverse complement strand
CTCCCCTACGCTGTGCGGAGGGAGAGGAACACGGCCCTGGCGACTCCCCTTCCCTCATTTCGGGGGAAGGGGCCGGGGGAGGGGGGCCAAAGCACCGCCAGAAAGTGCATCACACGCTCTAGCCTCGCTGGAGGGGGGAGGCGTTCAGTGAGCATTTCCGAACTTCCCCTGGCGACAGGTTGTTTGTGCACCCGGCAGCGAGGGAGCGCGACCCGACTTCGGAAGTCGGGAAGACTTCCGAAGTCTGCTATTTCCGCCGCGCACGTGACAATTACCAGGATTCGCGCATAATCTTAGGAAACCACACCGCAGGTTACTGTGTGTTACTAAGGAGGTGATCTCATGCTGCGCAGACTCGTCTTGCTGGTGGTGCTGGCGATGGTTGTCACGGGCACGGGGGGAATCACCGCCCGTGCCCAGCAGGAACTCACTGCCTTCACGCTGCCGGGGCTGGACGGCGAAGTGACCGTGCGCTGGGACGAGGTGGGCGTGCCGCACATCTACGCCAGCACCCTGCACGACCTGGTGATGGTGCAGGGGGCCGTGCACGCCGCCGATCGCTGGTGGCAGATGGAATGGTTCCGCGCCCAGGGGAGCGGGCGGCTGGCGGAGATCGGCGGCTCGGCGCTGGTGCCGACCGATGCGTACCTGCGCACCCTGGGGCTGGCCCGCAACGCGCAGAACGATCTGGATCACATGCCCGCCGATATGTCGGCGCTGCTACAAGCCTACGCCGATGGCGTCAATGCCTGGCTGGCGGGCAAAACGCCGGGCGATGCGGCTATGGAATACACCGTGATCAACCAACTGCGCGAAGGCCTCGGCGCGCTGCCAGTGACCGACATCCAACCCTGGGAGCCGCTCCATAGCGCGACCTGGTTGCAGGTGATGGGGCTGGGCCTCAGCGGCAACATGGACGCCGAAGTGCTGCGCTACCAGGTGGCCGCGCAGGCGGGCGAGGACGCGCTCGACATCCTGACCCCTGGCTACGATTACGCCGGACAGCCGTTGATCCTGGAGCCGGGCTGGACGCCCGTGCCCGCCCAATCACACCAGATCGGGCCGCTGGAAAGGCTGCCAGGGCTGGAAAACCTCGCCGCGCTGCGCGACGCCGGCCTGGGGTCGAACAACTGGGTGGTGGCGGGTAGCCGCACCGCCAGCGGCAAGCCGCTACTCGCCAACGATCCGCATCTGGGCATTCAAATACCCTCCATCTGGTACGAGATTGGGTTGCATTGTGTGGAGATCACCGACGCCTGTCCGTTGGATGTCAGCGGGTTCAGTTTCGTGGGCACGCCCTTCGTCATCGTCGGCCACAACCGCGACATTGCCTGGGGAGTGACCAATGTGGGCACCGATGTGCAAGACCTCTACCTGCTGGAACTCAACCCAGACAACCCGCGCCAGTACCGCTATGAGGGCGAATGGGTAGACATGGAGGTCATTGCCGAGACCATCCGCCCCTGGGACGGCGAGCCAGTGACCGTCGAAGTGCTGCTGACGCGCTTCGGGCCGGTGGTGACCGACCTGCTGGGGCTGGATCAACCAGTCGCGCTGCGCTGGGCTGCCGCCGACCCCAGCCGCAACTTCCAGGCCTTTCTGGGCATCAACGCCGCTCGCAACTGGGACGAGTTCCAGGAGGCGGTGACGTACTTCGACCTGGCGGCACAGAACTTCGTCTATGCCGATGTGGAGGGCAACATCGGCTATATCGCCTCCGGGCGCATCCCCCTCCGCGCCGAGGGGCATGACGGGTCATTGCCGGTGCCGGGCACGTCGGCGGAGTTCGAATGGCAGGGGTATGTAGACCCGCGCGAGAACCCGCGCCTGTTCAACCCTGCCGCCGGCACCATCGTCACCGCCAACAACGCCGTCGTCGCGCCGGACGATTTCCCCTATACGATCACGGTAGACTGGGCCTACGGCTACCGCGCCGCGCGCATCGAGACGCTGCTACAGGCCGAGCCGTACCATACGCCGGACACGTTCGCCGCCATTCAGTTCGACAACTACAACTCGGCGGCGGCGCTGGCCGTGCCCTGGCTGGCCGGGCTGGACTTCGCCGACGAGCGGCTGGCCGGTGCGGTCGCCTGGCTGGGCGAGTGGGATTTGCAGAACGCCGCCGACAGCCCGCAGGCGGCCCTGTTCAACGTCTTCTGGGATCGCTTCGTGCCGCTGGTGTTCGACGAGATGCCGTTCTTTGAGGAGTCGTTCAACATCCGCCGCCTGTCGTTGATGCTCGATCAGCCCGATCATCCGCTGTGGGCCAACGCCGAACTGGGCGAGGGCGATCCGGCGGCGTTGGCGGCCAGGGCGCTGGGCGAAGCGCTGGACTTCATGGAGAGCACCTACGGAACCGACCGCACAGCCTGGCGCTGGGGCGACCTGCATGTGGCGTACTTCCGCGCCGCCCCCATCGGCCAACTGCCCGACGGCCTCGACCCGCGCCTGGATCAACTGTTGCCAGTGCTGCGCGCCATCTTCAACCGCGAGACGGCGGTCAGCGGCGGGCCGGAGATCGTCAACGCAACAGGGTGGAGTGTGGGAGGGGGGGATTTCACAGTGGGTAGCCTGCCCAGTATGCGCGCGATCTTCGACCTGAGCGACTGGGACAGCTCGCGCCTGATCCACACTACCGGACAGAGTGGCAGCCCACAGAGCAAGCACTACGCCGACATGATCCCGCTGTGGGCGAGCGGGCAATACCACGCGCACCATTTCAGCGCGGAGGTGGTAGCAGCGCATACCGTCGAGACCTGGACGCTGACTCCGGCGCAGCAGTGATCTGCGGGAAGTTTTGCGAAATCCAATGGTTGACCTCACCCCTGCTCGGCGCTAATGCGCCTCGCCCTGCTTCTCCGCAGCGGAGTTCAGGGGCGAACAGGCGTTGAGTGAACGTGAAAACAGGCGAACATCTCACGTCTAGCCTTACCCCCCGGCCCCCTCTCCACGTGGTGGAGAGGGGGAGGCAGGCCGCTATGAAGTCCCCTCTCCACCATGTGGGGAGGGGATTTAGGGGTGGGGCTACTATCCCACACGCCATCACCTTGCCCATCTCAATGAGTCTCATCTGCCTGTCCGCTCCTGAACTCCCCGTTGGAGAGGGAGCAGCGAGGCCCGCGTCAGTGAGCCGAGTGGGAGTGAGGTCTGGCGATACGCCTCTACGAGCAGGCTGACGCGCGGCGGATTTTGATGCGCTTGCCCTGGACGCATGGCGTCTCCGCGAGGCTGGCGACGAGCCGCTTCCCCATTCCGGCTGCCTCCGCAAAAAGAAGCGAGGTCGCGCTGCCGCGACCCCGCTCTGTCGTCTGTGAAATGCAGCCCGCAGTCCGGGCTACGAGGCTTCTTCCTTTTCCTTCTGTGCCTGGGCGACGATCTCCGTCTGCAAGTGTGCCGGGACGCGCTCGTAGCGCAGGAAATCCATCGTGAATACGCCGCGCCCTGCTGTCATTGAGCGCAGATCGTTGCTATAGCGCTGAATCTCGGCCAGCGGCACTTCGGCGGTGACGATGCTGCGCCCGGCCTCGCTCTCCATGCCCAGGACGCGCCCGCGCCGGGTGTTCATGTCGCCCATGATGTCGCCCATGTTCTCTTCGGGCACGGTCACTTTGACCAGCATGATCGGCTCCAACAGCACGGGGCCGGCTTGCTCGAACGCCTCGCGGAACGCGCCGCGCCCGGCAATCTGGAAAGCGATGTCCTTCGAGTCCACTGGGTGCATCTTGCCGTCGTAGACGACCGCCTTGACGTACTTGACCGGATAGCCGGCGATGACGCCCTCATCGAGCACCTGGCGCACGCCCTTTTCCGTCGAGCCGATGAAGGCCGCGCTGATGGCCCCACCGAAGACCTCGTTGCCGAACTCAAACTCCGGCACTTCCTCGTCACTGCCGGTGGGGGTGGGCAGCGGCTCGACGCGCAGATGCACTTCGGCGAACTGGCCCGCGCCGCCGGTCTGTTTCTTGTGGCGGTAGACGGAGGTAGCGGACCTGGTGACTGTTTCCTGGTAG
>JAGPFT010000365.1 GCA_018056405.1 Anaerolineae bacterium | reverse complement strand
TATGGCGTCGTGGGCATGGCGTCCCCCAACCTGGCGTCCGACATTGCGGCAAGCCTGACCCGCGACCCCAATCGCGGCGTTGCGGTGCGCCTGGATGGTGCCCATGTCATCATTGACGTGTATGTCATCATCACGTATGGGACCCGCATCGCTTCCGTAGCTAACAGCCTGATCAACAGCGTGCGCTACGCAGTGGAGCAGGCGACGGGCCTGCCGGTGGGTCAGGTCAACGTGCACATCCAGGGCTTGCGCGTCAGCAAAGCAGAATGAGGGTGTGATGACCGCCAGGGCAGACCACACAGCTTCCCCTCCCTCCGGGCCAACTGCCTGTGATGGTCAGGCCTTCAAGCGACTCGCCCAGGCGGGCCGCGACTGGCTTGACCAGCACCATGCCCTTGTCAACCAATTGAACGTGTTCCCCGTCCCGGATGGCGACACCGGCACGAACATGCTCATGACCATGCGCAACGCCATCAAGGAAGTCGAGGCAAATCCCAGCGATCACATCGGGCAGATTACCGCCCAGATTGCCCACGGGGCGATGATGGGATCGCGCGGCAACTCCGGCACCATCCTCTCTCAATTGTGGCAGGGTTTCGCCCATGCGCTGCGCGATCACAAATCCCTGACGCCGGAGTTGCTCGTCAAAGGTCTGCGCGAAGCGTCGGACACGGCTTATCGCGGCGTCATCAAGCCGGTGGAAGGCACCATCCTCACCGTCGCCCGCGAGGCAGCAGAAGCCGCCCAGGAATCCTCGCGCGACACGCAGGACATGGTGGAGATTCTGCGCCGCGTGGTCTTGCGCGCCAAAGATGCGCTGGCGCGCACGCCTGAGATGCTGCCCATCCTGCAAAAGGCTGGCGTTGTGGACTCAGGGGGCAGCGGGCTGGTGTACATCCTCGAAGGAATGCTGCTGTATCTGCAGGGAGAAGAGATCGAGGTGGAAGAGACAATCCCAGCCGAAGTGCACGACCTGGCCACAACGCTCGCCCCCGAAGACGAGCTTGGCTATGGCTACGATGTCCAGTTCATCCTTAAAGGCGACAGCCTCGACGTGAACACCGTGCGCGCGGCCATTGACCAGATGGGCTGGTCAACGCTGGTCGTCGGCAGCCAGGAGGCGATCAAGGTGCACGTCCATGTGCATGACCCTGGTATCCCACTCAGCTACGCCGTCAGCCTGGGCACGCTCAGCGATATCGTGGTGGAGAACATGCAAGAGCAGTACCAGAACTACGTGCGCGAGCGCGGAGCGACGGAGACACTCACTACCGCCCAACCGGCCCACGCCCAGGCCGATTTCCCGCCCGTCGAGCTTAACCCGGACGACATTGGCGTGGTCAGTGTGGCCTCTGGCGAGGGCCTGGCCCGCGTTTTCCGCCAACTGGGAGCCGCCGAACTGGTCATGGGCGGGCAGACCAACAACCCCAGCACCCAGGAGATTCTGGACGCCATCCAGCGCGTGCCCACCAAGAAAATCATCCTGCTGCCTAACAACAAGAACATCATCCTGGCTGCCGAGCAGGCCGCGCGCCTGGCCACCGGCCAGACAGTCGTCGTCATCCCCACGCGCAGTATGCCCCAGGGCATCAGTGCCCTGCTGCCCTACGATCCAAAGGGCGACCTGGAGACGGTGATCAGGGCCATGCTTCAGGCGAAGGACAACGTTGTGACCGGCGAGATCACCACCGCCACGCGCAGCGTGGAGCTTAACGGCGTCCAGGTCGCCAGCGGGCAGATCATCGGGCTGGTGGATGGGGCGCTGACTATCGCTGGCGATGACCTCAGCTCCGTGCTGCGCGCCACGCTGGAGCACATGTGCTCCCATGAATGCGAGCTGATCACGCTCTACTACGGCAACAGCATCCAGGAAGCGGAGGCCCGCCAGGTAACCGCCAGCCTGAGTGCCATGTACCCCGATCAGGAATTTGAGGTAGTATACGGCGGCCAGGCGCACTATCACTACATCCTGAGCGCCGAGTAATCTGGCCTGGGCCGTTGGGATCGTGAGAGAGTCAGAATCATTGGGCAGAGTGCGAATCGTCACCGACAGCACGGCGCAATTCCTCGATCCGGCCATCGTGGAACGTTTGGGGATCACTGTGGTCCCGCTGTCAATCAGCCTGGGCACGCGAGTCTACCGCGAAGGAGTGGATATTGACTCGGCAACCTTCCTGCGGCTGGCCCAGCAGAGCGACATCCCGGCCCGGCTCATCGCGCCCAGCCCAGAGGACTTCGCGGCGGTCTTCCGCCGTCTCAACCAGGAGACCGACCAGGTGCTGGCCCTGCTCATGTCGCGCCGGCTAAGCCAGACCTGGGAAAATGCCCTGCGCGCCAGCAAGATGCTCCTGGGACGTTGCGAGATCGTGCCCCTGGACTCGATGACTCTCTCGGTGGGCCTCGCCCTGCTGGTCGAGAAAGCGGCGCAAGCAGCCGAGAGTGGCGCGTCCCTGGAAGAAATAGTCCACCAGGCCCGGTCGCAGTTACCTCATGTCTACTCAGTGTTCTACGTCAATGAACTCACTTATCTGCGCCACACCGGTCTGCTCAGCGAGGCGCAGACCATCCTGGGCACGATGCTGGACATCAAGCCCTTCCTCACCATTGAGGAAGGGGAACTGATCCCGATGGAGAAGGTGCGCACGCAGGCCCAGGCCATTGACAAGATGGTGGAGTTCGTGGCGGAGTTCTCTGCCCTGGAGCAGTTGGTCATCCTGCACAGCGCGCCCCACCCCACCGAGCGCACGCGCCTGTTGCAAGAGCACCTGGCGACCGAGTTTCCCGGATGCTCGTTCCCGCTCGTCATGTATCAGTCTAGCCTCGCGGCGCTGATCGGGCCGGACGGCGTTGGCGTCGTTGTCTACGAAGACCCGAACGCAGAGGATAGCCTGTCATGAAGTCTGTGCTCGTCATGACCGATAGCACTTGCGATCTGCCCCGCGACTGGATCGCCCGTTACGATATTCGCGTCGTGCCGACCTATGTCCATTTCGGGCTGGAAAGCCTGGCCGACGATGGCGTGCAGCTCACCCGGCCAGAGTTCTACCGACGGCTGACCGCCGCCCATGAACTGCCCAAGACCTCCGCGCCGCCGCCTGGCCAGGTCCTCGAAATGATGCAGCAGGCCCTGGCTGAAGCCGAGCACGTCATCGGCATCACCGCCCCGGTCAAGCTGAGCGGCATCTTCAACACCTTCCGGCTGGCCGCCGAGCAGAGCGAGCCGGAGCGCGTCACACTGATTGACAGCGGCAACCTGAGCATGGGACTGGGCTGGCTCGTCCTGCTGGCCGCCGAGCGCGCCCAGGCAGGCGTCGCCCCGCTGGCTATCGCCGACGAAGTGCGCGCCGCGATACCGCGCGCTGATCTCTGGGCAGCGCTGGACACCTTCGAGTATGTGCGGCGCAGCGGGCGAGTCGGCTGGGCAGCAGCGATGGTCGGCGAGCTATTCCATATCAAGCCAATCATCCGCCTGTACGACGGCGTGGTGTCCTCGGTCACCCGGACGCGCACCCCCCAGCGCGCGTTCGCAGCTCTGGTGGAGCTGGCTCATAGCGCCGGCCCGCTGGAACGTCTGGCCGTGATGCATTCACACTTCCCCCAGGGGGGCCAGCGCCTCACCGAGGCCCTGTCCGACCTCGCGCCGCTTGCCGAGATTCCGCTCGTAGATGTCACGCCAGTGCTCGGCGTGCACGTCGGGCCGAACGCGCTCGGTGTCGCCGTACTACGTCAAGCGTAACTAGAGAGATAGTCCTATGCCCTCGGCGCTAGAAACATTGGTCAAAATCCTGAAGCTGGAGCAAGAAACCGGCTTTCGCAACACTGCCGTCATCGGCGGTTTGGGTTCGTTTGTTAGCAACTGGGAGCGAGACGCCCGCCAGCAAGCCAAGCGCCCGGAACACCACCAGCTTATTGACGAACTGGTCCAGCTTCTGCGTGATTACGACAGCAAAAACAGCGTGGACATGCGCCACGAGTCGGTCAAGTACATGCTGGGCCGCATCACCGGGCGCATCCAGCCGGCATACCCCGCCCCCCCTGAAGCCCC
>JAGPFT010000364.1 GCA_018056405.1 Anaerolineae bacterium | reverse complement strand
ACGCAGCCGGCGGTCTACCGTCTGGCTCACGCGAAAGCGCTGGGGTGCCACAGCTCGCGCCACAACGGGCGACCGCCTTTCAGCGCCAGCCCCAACAGAATCAGGCTGTGCAGCCACCAGGGGGTCGTCTGCCGGTAATGCTTGCGGTAGAACAGGAGCATCGCCCGGTAGAACTCCCGCTGCGCCCGGCGCGACTGGCGACTCGCCGCTCGTTTGACGTGGGTCACCGTCACGCGCGGGTTGTACATCACCTTCCAGCCGGCTTGCTTGATTCGGAACGCCCAATCCAGGTCTTCTCCATACATAAAGAACGTTTCGTCGAACAACCCCACCCGCTGGATCGCCGCCCGGCGCACCAGCATGAACGCTCCCACCACTGAGTCTACCTCAGTCTCCACATCCGAGTCGAGATAAGTCAGGTTGTAGCGCCCGAAGCGGCGGCTGCGCGGAAACAGCTTCGACAGCCCGACCATGCGGTAGAAGCTGATCTCCGGCGTCGGGAAGCTGCGCCGGCAGGCCAGGTCGAGCGAGCCATCGGGCAGCACCAGCTTCGGCCCGGCGACGCCAATCGTCGCGTCGGCGTCCATGTAGGTGAGCATGTCGCTCAGCGCCGCCGGCGGCAGCACCGTGTCCGGGTTGAGGGCCAGGGCATAGCGCGGCGCATCCTCGTCGGCGCAGCCCTGGGCGAACCCCAAGGCGCGCAGCCCGCGATTGTTGGCGCGGGAATAGCCCTCATTCTCGGCGCTGGCGATCAGCGTCACGTCCGGGAACTCGGCGCGCACCATGTCCGCGCTGCCGTCGGCGGAGGCGTTATCTACTACGACCACGCGGTCGGTGAAATCGCCCTGCGACGCGGCAACCGAGCGCAGGCAGTCGCGCAGCAGGTCGCGCGTGTTCCAGTTGACGATGACGATCCCCAGGTCCACTCGCCCGTCTCCTACCCCATGCGCAGGCAATTCTAGCATATCACAGGCTCCGCCGGGCCGCTGTGCGCGCGCCCAACGTCCGGCACGCGCTCAGCGGGCGCTAACCGATGACGCGCCGCGCCTCCGGGAAGGCGTCCGCCCAGGCAGCCAGCAGGCGGGCGTGCGGCCCGCCGGGCACCGGGTCCACGATGCGCACGCGCTCGTAGCCCTGGGCAGTGGCTCGCTCGACGGTAAACGTCAGCCCATCGTGGACGTTGGGCGGGATGGCGTCCTCGCCCCAGGCCGCCGCCGCGTCCTCCAGCGCGCGCAGAAAGCGGTCGAGCGCCTCCGGCTCCACCTCGCGCAGACTGCCCTGGCCCAGCGAGGTGCGCGGCGTGCAGCTATGGCAGCAGACCAACTGGGCGCTGCGCCCTGTCACCATCACCATGCAGCGGTTCTGGCTGACGGTGAACGGCTGGATGGCCGTCAGGATATACACGCGGTCGGCACCTTGTTCGGCGCAGAAGCGCTGCACGGTAGCGGCACGGGGATCACTCATGAGTGTTTCGCCTCATCACACAGAAACTCGACCTCAACACCGTGAGCGTGTAGCGTGTCTTTGAAGTTCCACCAGTCCCGGTCGGTCGCATTCATGATTCGCGGGTGCTGCGGATGAGCTATAGCAACCGCAACGAACTTCCGATCCGCTGGGTCGAACTTCGCCAGGGCTGGATCGTCAGGAAACTCCCGGAAGTCAGTCCCATCCGGATCATCAGGGTTACAGGGAGTAATGGGCACTGTTTCGACGCGGGCAGGGTTGGCGATGTTATTCAGCGCCCACTTCAAAAAAGCATCGCCGACGCCTGGCTGCCCGCTTGAGCTAAGGTGCTTCATGTACTCTTTCAGAATACGCCACTGATCGTCGAGAGCCAGTTTTCCTCGCTGCGTGATCTGCTGCAACTGCTGCGCACAGGCTAACACACACTCTATCGAGGCCTGTTCAGAGCGCCTGTTTGCCACAATGGGTACATTTGTATCCACGATGGCGATCATCGCTGCCCGGCTCCCGTGCGCCTGGCCATCGCCTCAACCTGGGCAGCGCGGTCTGCCATCTCATCAGCCCAGAAATCCTCTGGCCAGTTGGTGATATCGCCAAACAGATCGAGTTGTAACCTTTCGATCCGCGACTCGCCGCCTTCTATCCGGCAGAAATACAGCGCTGCTTTTTCTGGGGCCAACTCTTCCTCGGCGATACGACGCTGGAGACGCCTCAGTAGGTGCTCGCTATGGCTCTCAACGATAATCTGCACGTTGCGGTTGTTAACGACATCAATCAACACATCAGCCAAATCTGCTTGCACTGAGGGGTGTAGGTGAATCTCCGGCTGTTCCAGCAGGATGATCGAGCCTTCGGGCACATAGTAACAGAGCACCAGCACGGGCAGGATTTGCGAGACGCCAAAGCCCACATCGGTGATCAGGACTTGTGGGCCGCCCAGTCGAGTCTCAACACAGAGTTCGTAGTCTTTGCGGTTTTCGCCTAACGGTTTCAGCATGAAGCTGTCAACAAGCTTCATCTGCTTCAGCCGATACCCCACTTGCTCCTCAACCGTCCGGTGGCGTTTACGATGGCCAAACGAAATCTTGCCCATGCTTCTGGATGCCAATAACGCAGGGATGGCCAGTTCCCCCCTCCGCCCCACGTCAAGGGGACTCTCGCCTGCCCATACGTAACTGCGTTTGGGATACTCACGGAGTGGCCCCAAATAGGTGATTCCTGAAAACAGGTTCTCAAATGCCAGAACAAAGTCTGGGAGGAAGCCAGTGTTCTGATAGTACCCTACCGCCTCGTCAGGGAACCCGTAGCACTTCACCGGAGCCGGAAGCGGCCATTTGCGACCAAGCGTGCGCTTGGCAATGTAGGGTTCGTTGACTAGCTCGTATCTGTCCTTTTCTTTGTCGTCTTCAGGCCGCCGTTTCATACCGAACTGATACTCATCGAACCGATAGGCGAACCAGTCCATCCCCAATCTGTCATTTTGCTGGCGCACACTAGCAGAAAACGACAACGTTTCGATCTGGAAGAGCTGTTTTCCTGTTTCCGGATTGTCAATCTGCAGTGGCTGACGAAGATTCCACGACAGTGACAGACCGAGTGATTCATTGGCCTTGTGAGCGTAGATCACATCGTAGAACGTGCCCAGGTCCACCAGCGATCGCTCATCGCCAAAATGCAGCACTCTGCGCCGATCGGGAGACTCAACCGTCTGTTTCAGCATCAAGAGCAGTTGCAGGATACTGGTCTTGCCAGAGCTATTGGTGCCGAACAAGCCGGTGAGCGGCGCAATCTCCAGCTCCCCCGTATCGCGCCACGATTTGAAGTTCTGCGCCCGCAGTCTGGTCAACATGGCTGATCCTCCTCATTGATCGGTCATCTGTGCCGTCGGCAGCGTGAGCAGCGGCGATCCGCGCAGCGCCGCGCGCAGGGCCGCCCGGTCATCCCAGGGATATTCCACTGTGCCGAAGCACATGCTCTGCTCGTGGCCCTTGCCGCAGGCGATCACCAGGTCGCCGGGCCGCGCCAACGTGCAGCCGAAGGCAATCGCCCGCCCCCGGTCGGGCACGCGCCAGAAGGTCTCGCCCTCGCGCCCGCCCTGGCTCCGGCAGCCCTCGGCCATCTCCGCCAGAATCGCGTCCAGGGACTCGGTGCGCGGGTCTTCGGCGGTGAGCACCACCCGATCGGCCAGCCGCGCCCCGATCTCGGCCATCATGCGTCGCTTGGCGCGGTCGCGCAGACCTGCGCTGCCGAAGACGGCGATCACCTGGCGATCCGGCGCGATCATCGTCCGCGCCGCTTCCAGGGCGCGGCGCAGGGCATTGGGCGTGTGGGCGAAATCCACAATCGCCAGGAAGCCCTGGCCCTCATCCAGGCGCTCCATGCGCCCCGGTATGGGGGGCATGGCCCGCACTCCCGCCGCCAGCGCCGCGCGGAAAGTCGCCGCGTCCGGCAGGACGGCGAAGGCAGCAGCGGCAGCGGCGAGCACATTGGCCACGTTGAACGGCCCGACCAGTGCCGACTCGACCGGGACGCGCAAGCTGTCCGGCCCGACGACGGTCAAGCGCGTGGCATCGGGGGCGAAGGTCACATCCTCGGCGCGGAA
>JAGPFT010000363.1 GCA_018056405.1 Anaerolineae bacterium | reverse complement strand
GAGGGGGAGAGGCCTGTAGGGGCGGGCGGCGATCAGACTTCCGAAGTTTCCGAAAACTTCGGAAGTCTGGCGTTCGAGCGCCTGCACGTGTAGGGGCGGGTCTGCAAACCCGCCCCTACAAACGGTTCAGGGGCGGACAGCACCGTGAGAAGCATTGAGATGGCGTCCGCTTAGCCTCACCCCCTGGCCTCGCGGCGCTCGGCCAAGAACCAGACTTCGGAAGTCTTCGAAGACTTCCGAAGTCTCCTGCGGCGAGGCGCGCCAGCGCCGAGCAGGGGTGAGGCTAAGGAGCGCGACCCTGTTGCCTGACAGGTTTTGCCCGCACCCCTGTGCCCTTTTCCTTTGACAGGGGAGAGTGTTTCGCTTCATAATGTGCTGACGGGAAGCGGATCGGTGGGCGAGCAGTTGGCTCAGTTCGCCACCGACTCGCTGGCGATAGTCGCGGCCCGTCTGACCAAGCGGGTCTATCCGGCGCGCGCGAAGACTGGCATTCTCGCCTGGGGGCGTGCGCTTCAGGAGGTGATCGTGGAAGTGGTGGAGGGCGTGTGGTGAGCGCGATGACGGCTGGCCCCTACGTGATGGGCATTGACGGCGGTGGCAGCACGGTCCGCGCCGCGATCACAACCCCCGACCTCACTATCTGCGGGCAGGCCTCGGGGCCGGCCGCCAACCCCCGTGTGGTGGGCCGCGACACCGCCGTCGAAGCGATCCGTGCGGCCATGCAGAGCGCCTTGCACAGCGCGGGTCTGTCGCCTGAGCAGATCGACGGTGTTGGGATCGGCGTTGCGGGGGCCGCAGCAGACCATTCCGGAGCGTGGCTGCGCCAGGTCGTGACCGCCGTGACACCGCACGCTCGCCTGGCGCTCAGCGCGGATTACGAGATAGCCCTGGTGGGCGCGCTCGGCAGACGCTACGGCGTGCTGGTCCTGGCCGGGACGGGAAGCCTTGCCTATGGGGTTAACGCGCGCGGCGAGTCAGCGCTGGTGGGCGGCTGGGGATATCTGCTCGGTGACGAAGGAGGCGGCTACTGGATTGGCCTGGAGGGGCTTCGCGCTGTGGCGCGCGCGTTCGATGGTCGCAAGCCGATGACACCCCTGACGACCGCTGTGCTCTCTGCCCTGGGGCTGAGCAAGAGGAGTGACCTCATTCACTGGCTTTACGACGACCCAGGTGGTCACACGCGGGAGATTGCGGAGTTGGCCCCCTTGATGCTGGAGCAGGCTGCCAACGATCCTGTGGCGGCGGCAATTGTCCAGAGGGCAGCGAACGAACTGGCCCAGGTTGCTGAGGCCGTGATCCGCCGCCTGGCTATGGAGTCGCCGGAGTTTGCCTTTGCTGGAGGGCTACTTTCTGAACCTAATCCGCTGACCGACGCCTTGTGCCGTGCACTTCGGCTGCCAACTGTGCCTGTTCCGCGCTATCCGCCAGTCATCGGCGCGGCGCTGCTGGCGCTCCAGCTTGTCCGACCCTCTGGTTGACCCTTGATCCTGGGCGGAGAGAGGGGTGCCCAATGCCTACTGCATATTGGCGGAAGTCCACCTGTGGCTGTTTCGTTGGTTTAGCCCACTCTAAATCCCTCCCCACCAGCAGGGAGGGACTTGAGTCTGCTCCCCTTTTCTCCGCTGGCGGGGAAAGGGAGCTGGGGGGATAGAGGTTAATCAGGCCCAGCCGCGCCCCTATTTCCGCCCTGATGGACTACGCCTTATGATGCCGCATCCGGTGGTGACGCCGGAGGCACCCATCGGAACGGAAATAGAACCCGCAAGGGACAAGCCAGAAGACCGAGCCGGAGAAGCACCCCATGAACAGCAAACAACGCATGGCTTTAGCGATGCAGCACGGCATACCTGACCGCGTGCCGGTGATGTGCCAGTTGTCGTTGGGACACTACTTCCTCAATATGCGGAGCAGGTGGAAGCCCCATGAGATCTTCTTCAGCAGCGAGGCCTTCTCCGACTCGCTCGTTTCGATGTGCAGACGCTACCGTTTCGACGGCATCCTGATCAACATTCCCGGTCGCGACCCCGCCTGGCGGGACGCCATCAAGACCGTCGAAGAACGCCCCGATGGTGAGCTGCTTACCTGGCGGGATGGCACCCGTATATTAGTTCCCTGGGACGATAGCCCACTGTTCGAGCCAGATAACCCATCTGCCGCCCTTCGTCCAGACTACGCGACCTTTGACCCCAATCGGGACATGGATCGGCTGGATAACTGGCCCCGTTACACCTGGGGCGTTTACCACATCCCCTGGGTGACCGGCAAAGCGCCGGGGCTGCTGCTGGAACCACCAGACACCTTTTTCCGCACCATTGATCTCGTCAGGGCTGCGGTGGGGGATTCCCTTTCGGTTCACGGCGAGGTGTTCTCGCCTTTCACGCACTACATGGAACTATTCGGCTATCAAGAGGCGCTGCTTGGGCTAGTCACCGATCCCGGAAAGGCAGAAGCGATCCTGGAGCGTTTCACTGAAACCACTATCGCCTGGGGGCAAGCGCAAGCCAAGCAGGGTGTGGATGCGGTATTGATCTCCTCGGCATTTGCGGGCGGGGGATTCATCTCACCGCACATGTACGAGCGGTTTGTAGTTCCCTATGAACGCACAGTGGCTGACGCTTTGCATATGGCGGTCCCTGGCCTCCCAGTCTACACCCACACGTGCGGCCTGCTAAACGACAGGCTGGAGCTGCTGGTTGGGTCGAATGTGGATGGGATTGACACCCTTGATCCGCCGCCGCTTGGGAACACTGATTTGACTGACGCCAAGAGGCGGATCGGGCACCGGCTATTCATCAAAGGCAACATGAACTCAGTGGCGATACTGACTGACACCAGAGAGCAGTTTGTCCGCCGTGCAACCGACACGCTGCTCGCGGGCAAACCGGGGGGAGGCTACATCTTGAGCACAGCCTGTTCGGTAGCCCCTTATGTTGAACCCTGGAAACTGGAGTTGCTGGTTGATATCGCAGAAGAACATGGGCTGTACTGCTGAGCCTCTTGGCGAACAGCCTTGAGATGCGCATCGGCGGTAGCGATCGGGCGTTGGTCTACCTTTCGACCATCGTGATGAGGGCGCTCGGTGTTGCAGTGAACCGGCCACCCGTCCCCGTCGCGCGGCAAAGCCCAGTTGAGTGTGTCGGTCAACCAGTTCTGAGTACACGTGGCGGAAATCCACCAGGGCTGTTCGATGGTTCACCCCACCCTAAATCCCTCCCCGCCAGCAAGGAGAGACTTGAGTCTGCTCTCCCTTTCTCCGCGAGCGAGGAAAGGGGGGCCGGCTGTCAGGGATAGGTTTTTAATTCTCTGAGCGAAGAGCAACTCTATGTGCTCCGTTCAGACTGTTGAAAACCTACCCCTGCTAGGGAGCCACCATCGCCTGTTCCTCCTGATCCCATCGAGCAGGAACCGGCTCCTACGCTGGCCCCTTAATTCTAGTCGGGACGTCCTCTTGAGGGATGCCTACAAAAGCAATTCCCGGCTGGCCGAGCTTAACGCCCGGCCAGCCTTTTACTTATTTCACAATGCCTCAAGAATCCCGATAACTCTATATTCTTTCTACTATTATCAAAACACTAAAACCGTGCTATGAGGAATAGGAAGATGAGTGCAGTTCTGGGAGCCAGAGCTGCCGGGTCTTCGCACAGACAGGTACCGTGAGCTTTTTCGTCCGTCAAGTTAAGCTATGCCGGATGGAGCCAACAGCGCCTGAGCGCCCCACACGACGTACTAAAGGAACCGTGACGGCCAGCCAGGGGGTGCTGTGCCGCCCCTTCCCACGGTTCGCCGCATCGCATTCTACATCGTAACCCCGTGTCATGTCACAGCGCGCCGCTGATTGACTGCTCCCCTCACAAGCTGTGCTCCAGGGTGAGCTATCCGGTCTGGCACATGCCAGGTTGATTCATCACTCACCGAAAGGTAGTCTCCCGATCAAGTGTTGTTAGGGACAGGACGGTACGATAGCAGCTCTTCAATCGACCAAATGTGGTCAGCGAGACCGGCAACCATCGCAGGTGAGCGATGAAGCCAGCGACGAAACCCATCGTTGACTTCTAACCGTAAGGTTT